>JBAUZR010000243.1:0-3357 GCA_049585375.1 Acidobacteriaceae bacterium | reverse complement strand
GATACAGGCTCCGCAACGGCGCCACAGCTCCCGGCGGAAAGGCCGGCAGCGGCACATCGTTCACGCTGGTTGGAAAGCCCGGCTGCCCTGGCGCCGCGGTGTAATTGAATACTCCCGTCGGCCCGGTCAGCGCATAATCGGCCTCTTCGTTATCCACTACCTGCGAGTCGTAAAGCCCGAATCCACCGCGGATCGTCGTCCGCCCATGCCCGCCTAGGTTGTACGCAAAGCCCACCCGAGGCGCCCAGTCCTGCCGCGCATCAGTGAAGGTCTGGACCTCGTACCGCAGCCCCAGATTCAGCGTCAGGTCGCTCCTCGGACGCGCATCCCACTGCGCGAATCCCGCCGCCAGCGTGTCGTCCACCGTATAGTCCGCATTGCCGTAGCTCTGCGTATAGCTCTTCACATTGCTGATGTTGCCCAGGTATGCCTGGCTCTCGCAATACGCGGTTGTTCCGGTACACGCGTTGTATTGCAGCTCTCCCAGGTAAATCGGGCCGCCGAACTCTTTGCTGTTGCCCCCGTTGTGTGCGTGGATCACATCGAATCCCAGCCGCAGCTCGCTCTTGCCCCGCGTCCAGGCCAGCGTATCGGTCCCCTCGTATTGATGATTCAACAGCAGCGCCGACTGCGACGTGCCGGTTGTGAAGGTTCCTCCTGAAGAAATCGGAACCACATACTGCGTGCCGTTCACTACCGGCGAAAACTGCGTGATCGGCGACGCCAGCTGAAACTCGACCCGCGCCTCATTCTCCATGGAAGGACTCAGCACCGCGGTGTCGCCCGCCTCCACCGTGTACGTCCGCCGCCGGAACACACGAGCCACCGTCGGCAGCGTATTCCCACCCACGATGCCATTGGGATTCGTATCGAAGAAGCTGTCAGCTCCCAGATGCAGAAACGCCCGCTGGCCCTCGCTGAAGGTGTGATCCGCGCGCAACAGCCCGAGCCAGTCGCGATAGTGGCCGATAAAGTTCCCCGGCGCCAGGGGCGAAATCACCGGAGACGCGCGGTCCTGATAGCTGTATTCTCCCGACGCCAGGAAGACTGTGCTGCCCGATCGCGTCAGCGGACCCGAAGCCGTCGCCGCACCCTGATCCAGCGTGTCGTTCGCGATGTCGTTTCCGCTCGTCGCCGTGGTCGATGAGAAGCCCGAAAGTTTCGCCTCCGGGTCCGACGGCCGCCACAGCCCCAGCACGTCGCCGTGAAAATCCCGGGTCCCCATACGTGTGAGGACGTTCACCACCGCGCCTTCGCCGAAGCCATAATCCGCGGCAAACGCATTGTCCAGCACCGTCATTTCGCGAACGGCGTCCAGCGGCACATTGGTAAAGATCGTCTGCCGCCCCCACATGTCGTTGCCGTTTGCCCCGTCCACTTCAAACCAGGTCTGCCGGCGTCCCGTGCCATTCGCGGTGAACATATCCTGGTTCATGAAGACGTCGCCCTGGTTGATCGCCGGCCGGTTCACCGCGTTCACCAGCGGCAGATAGGTGATGCGCCGATTCAACAGCGGCAGGCTCCGCGCTTCATTCCCGCTCAGACTCACCCCAATTTGCGGCTCATCGGTGCGCACTTCGCCCACCGCTCCGGTCACCACCACCCTGGCGTTTGCGCCCGCAACCTGCAAATGCAGCTGAATCGTCGCGGTCGTCCCCGGCTGCAGCGTCAGGGTTCCGGAATTCGCCTCGGCAAATCCCGATGCCGCGGCTCTCACCTGCAGTTCCTCGCCGGCGGGCAATCCTTCCGCATAAAAGTCGCCGCGGGGACCGGTTTTCACGCTCCGGATCGCATGCTGCTGAGCGTCCTGCACCGTAATCGCCGCCCCCGGAACCGCCGCTCCGCTCACATCCATCACGCTGCCCCGCAGGGCCGCGGTGTCGGGAGTTTGCGCACAGAGAACCATCGAGGAATAAAAAATCAGCAATACACCGCAAAGTTTGTACATTTTTTCTGAAATTCCTGACTCATGGCAGATCTGGGGAACGGCCTCACCCTTAGGAGTACGCAATTCCCCCCGCTACTACCAGAGGTAGTAGATCGAAACGCTCCCGCCTGCACCGTTTCGGGCTATCATCGAAGGCACCTCGGAACGCCCTCGCATGACGGAACCCAAATCATCTGCCGGCCCGCCTCCTGGCCGCTCGCTCGAATCCCAGAACAGCGCCAGGCCGGCCACCCTCCTCGGCCGCCGCGAGCGCGAAGTGCTGGCGGTCCTCCGCGAGCTGGGCAGTGCGACCGTGCAGCAGGTAACTGAACACCTCGACGCCAGCCTCGCCTACACCACGGTCATGACCACCCTCGACCGCCTCTTCCGCAAAGGCCTCCTCGAGCGTGAAAAGATCAACCGCGCCTTCCTCTACTCGCCCAGCCTCTCCGCTCGCGATCTCGAAGAGCAGCGCGCTGCGCATCTCATCCGCCGCTTCTTTTCTGAATCCGATTCGCAGCCCGACATCCTCGTCTCCTGCCTCGTCGACGCCGTCCACGACTACGACACCGGCCTGCTCGAGCAGCTAGAATCCAGCATCCGCTCCGCGCGCGCGCAGGCCGAGCCCTCTCAGCAATCGAAAAAGGAGGGCCAGCCATGACCCTCTCCTGGTCCGTGCGCCTCCTCTGTCTGCTGCTCATCGTCTACGGCCTGCTGCACGCCACCCTGCAGATGGCCCTGGCTCGCTGCGCACCGCTGATCCTGCGCCGGCTCGAGTCAGCACCCTCTCGCCGCCGCGAACGCAGCCTCTACCGTTTGCAGATCGCCCCTGCGCTCGCCGCGTTCTTCATCGCCGCTACGGTCTGCCTCCCGGCATACCTCCGGTTCGAACCCACATACGAACGCGAACGCATCAGCGGATTCTGCGTACTGCTCGCCTCAGCCATCGGCCTTTGGATAGCCTGTTCCCTCCTCCGCGGTCTCCGCATCGTCCTGCGCACGCTTCGCTTCGCACGGACCTGCCGCCGATCCGGTCAGCTCCTGCAGCGCTGCGGCCCCACGCCCGTTCTCGCCGTCGCGCGGACTGCCTACCCCGTTGCCCTCCTCGGATTCCGCAAATCTCTCATCATTGTCTCCGCCGATCTGCTCGCCGAGCACCGCCTCCGTCCCGATGCCCTGGCTGTCGCCCTCGACCACGAGCGCTCCCACGCCCTCCATCGCGATAACTGGAAGCTCCTCTCTCTCTGTTTTCTCCCGCGCGTCCCGCTTCCCGGCGGCGATCCCTGGGAGCGGGCCTGGCGAGCAGCGGCCGACTGGGCCGCCGACGACGATGCCGTGCGCGGCGACGCCAGCCGCTCCCTGCTTCTCGCCGAAGCCATTGTGCGAACCGCCCGTGCCGCTCGCTCCATCGGACATCCCACTGTGATCCA
>JBAUZR010000242.1:0-1568 GCA_049585375.1 Acidobacteriaceae bacterium | reverse complement strand
ATCGAGCCCGGTGTAATACAGATCGACTTTGAAGCCCTTCGGCGCCTCGGGCCACGCGTTCGCCGGCCGCGACACCATATCTGCTCCGTTGTCCACGCCTTTGGTGGCATACGGGGCGGGCAGGTCGGCGACCGTCAGATGTCGCCGCACCCCCGGGTGCTCCTCAGAGTAGTTCGTGAAAGCCTGTTGCCCGGTCAGCACCTGGCCATGGGGTCCGTCAGCAAAGGCCGGCCCGGCCGCCAGCGGCAGAGCCAGAGCCAGCAACCCCAGGGAAACGGAAAGCTTCTGCATGATTCCTCCAGTTAGATTGGGGACGATGCGGGAGCCGACACGACTGGTTCCCGCGGATTCAATGTGACCGGTTTCAGGTCGTACCTTCCTGATGCGATCAAGGGCCTTCCGGATACGCTAAGGCGTCTGCGCCAGCGGAGTTTTCCCGCTTTCCGGGACACCCATCTTCTTCAGGTCCTGCGGCGTGCTCACCACCCTCTGCACCAGCGCCGTCGGAATTGTCGCCGTCAGCACCGCCTGGTTCCGATGCCGCTCCACGGAGATGCTGTTGATGAACGCCTGCACGTCCGGGTCGGAGACCGTCTGGCCGCCGTTTGGGCCCGCCGCATTTCCCATTGACTTGACCAGAACCAGGATGGTCTGCAGCGACTCGGTGGTGTCCGCCGCAGCGGAATCGCTGGGAGCAATTTCCTCGATGCGCATATGAATCTTGCCGATCCAGCTCAGCGAGGCGATAAACATCGCGTCCACCGGCAGCGGCAGCCGCAGCCCGAAGATGCGCGCTCCGCCGTTGTTGCCCAGCGGTAACGCAATCTGCCCGATTCCCCAGGCCACCGACAGCAGTGGCACCTTCGAATAGTTCTTCGCCAGCAGCGACGAGCCCGCGAAGGGCAGCGCCGCCGTCCGGTAGCGGTCGATCATGGAGTGGATCATCTCCGGCGACGGGTAATTGCTCACGGCGACGATATCGTACCCGAGCAGGGTTACCCGCACTGTGCGGCCGTCGCTCGGGATGTTGTAGATAGTTCGGCCCGCGTAGCTCTCCTGGGATTGGGCGATGCTCGCCAGGTATTGCCCCAGCCGCCGGCCGTCAAAGTGCCCGGAAAACACGTCGGAGAAAGCCACCGCCCCGTTCGGCCCATTCGGATCCTTCATGCGGTGCAACGCGAAAGCCGCGGCATCAAGATCACGCTCGAATTCAATGCCGGTAGCGTCGATGAACCGCTGATACTCCGCCGAATGCGCAACCGGATGCTGGTCGAAATGCGTTGCCGCACGCAATGGCCGCAGATTGATGTAGACGATGCCGTCGGATTCCGGCAGGAGTCGAGCCGCTTCCGGCGGCGCTTCTTTGCGGAGATACAGCGCGCCCCCGAGCAACACAAGGACGACAATCACAATGGCAATGGAAAGTTTCGTGCGCCGGCGGGTCATCGGAATCAGACAGCGCTCTTATCATCTCACCCGAGTGCGGCTCCGCAACACCGATTGCCATTCTCAGCGATCTTCCGGTGCCGACGCCGATGCGCATTCCGGTCGCTCCCGGACCCTGCGGA
>JBAUZR010000241.1:0-5929 GCA_049585375.1 Acidobacteriaceae bacterium | reverse complement strand
TGTCGATGCCCAGCGTGGTGTAGGTCTAGGCGGAGTAGAAGTCGACGTTGGCGTTGAGCTTCTTCTCTTCCTTGACGTACTTCTCGATTTGCCGGGACATGTCGTACCACTTCGTGTTGCCGGAGTCGCGGCTGAGCTGCTCGGACATCTGGCGCAGGTGGGTGGCGCGGGGGTCCTCGGTGCGGTAAACGCGGTGGCCAAAGCCGAAAACCTTCTTCTTCTGGGCGAGCAGGCTCTTCACGTATTCGACGGGATCGCCGCCCTCGCGGGCGATGGCGAAGAGCATCTTCATCACGGCTTCATTGGCGCCGCCGTGGAGCGGGCCTTTGAGCGCGCCGATGGCGCCGGTGATGGCCGAGTGCATGTCCGCCATGGTGCCGGCGATCACGCGCGCGGCAAAGGTGGAGGCGTTCAGCTCATGGTCGGCGTGGAGGATAAGCGCGATGTCCATGGTGCGCGCGGCGGCGGGGATGGGCTTTTCGCCGTGAAGCATCCAGAGAAAATTGGCCCCGTGGGAGAGCGAGGGATCGGGCTCGATGGGATTCCTGCCCTTGCGAATGCGATCGAAGGCGGCGACCAGCATGGCCAGCTGGGCGGTCAGCGCATAGGCCTTACGGACATTGGAGTCGTGATCGACGGCGGCTTCGTCAGGATCGTAGAAGCTGAGCGCGGAGACGGCAGTGCGCAGCGCCTCCATGGGCGTGCCTTCTTTAGGAAAAGAGCGGAGGAGATCGTAAATCTGCGGGGGGATCTGGCGGGCGGCGGTGAGCTTCTTCGTGAAATCGGCGAGTTCGTCGGAGCTGGGGAGATGGCCGAACCACAGCAGGAAGGCGGTTTCCTCGAATGTGGACTTGTCCGCGAGCTCGTGAATATCGATGCCGCGGTACGCCAGCACACCGGCATAGCCATCGATCCAGCAAATGCCGGAGTTGGTTGCCACTACTCCTTCGAGACCCTTTGTCACCGTAGCCGTTGCCATCTGCTGCCT
The DNA here is from genome assembly GCA_049585375.1 of Acidobacteriaceae bacterium. Taxonomy (GTDB): domain Bacteria; phylum Acidobacteriota; class Terriglobia; order Terriglobales; family Acidobacteriaceae; genus Palsa-343. The sequence continues at coordinate 4,941 of JBAUZR010000241.1, read as the reverse complement.
TTCCTCCGGCCGGCACAAAAAAAAGTGCCGGTTAACGGGATGCCGTGATTGCGCGATGCGATGCAAACGCCGCGGAGGGAAGCGATTCAGGAGCGCTTCGGGTGCGGCCGCGCTGTCCAGCCCACTGTTTATAGCTTACGCGAAATTGGACTGTCATTCGGTTCGGAAGGTTGCGGGGCGAACTTCCATTACGAAGGTGATGCGTGCGGTCGTTGCGCCCTCAGTGCGGTCGTTGCGCCGTCAGGAAGAGAGGGGCGCGGATGCGAAGCGCCTGGCGCGGAAGGCGGTCAGGTCGATCTCCGGCGCACGGCCGCTCATCCACTGGCTGAGAACGCGGCCGGTGGCGGGACCGAGCAGGATGCCGTTCCTGAAGTGGCCGGTGGCGACCCAGCAGTTCTCGGCGGTGGTGTCGAGGATGGGCAGACCATCGTCGGAGGCAGGGCGGAAGCCGACCCAGCTTTCGACAGTCTGGGCTTCGCGCAGGGGCGGCCACAGGCTGGCGGCTTTGTGGAAGAGGCCCTGGATGTGTTCGGGATCGACGCTGCGATCAAAACCGGCGTCTTCGACCGTGGAGCCGATGGTGTAACGGTTCAGGCCGCGGGGCACGATGTAGATGGCGTCGGTGCGAAGAACGCACTGCGTCTGCGCGTCGCCGGGCAGCTCGACGGTGAGCATGTGGCCCTTGCGGGGGAAGACGGGCAGGGAAGCGTCCAGAGTGGGCGCCCACGCGCCGGCCGCATTGAGGAAAACACTGGCGGAGACATCGCCCTGCGCCGTTTCGACGTGTACGGCCGATTTTTCGGCCCGGGCCCGCAGAACGGGCGTGTGCTGCTGAATGTGAACGCCTGCTGCGCGGACCGCAGCGGGGAGAGCTTCGGCGAGATCCCATGCATCGAAGCTGGCCTCTTCGAGGAGAAAGAACTCGAGGCTGCCGGGATTGATTTGTGGGGCCAGCGCGCGCAGCTCATCGGGCGAGAGCGGGGTGAGGCCAGGCGGGCGGCGCTGTGTGCCCAGCGCCGTGCGGCTGGTGCGGAGAGGGATTTTGCGTCCGGAGAGCGCCTCGATACGGGCAAGAAAGCCGGGATAGAGGCCGAGGCTCAGATGGGCGAGGGCGCGGAGTTCGGAGGGATGGCCCGGATCGTTTCCGGCGAGCATGCCGGCCGCTGCGCGCGAGGCTTCGGACATGGCCTCTCGCTGATCGAAGACGGTGACATGCCAGCCGGCATCGGCCAGTTCGAGAGCTGTGGCGAGACCGATGATGCCTCCGCCGGCGATGACGGCTTTGCGGTCCTGCATAGATTCATTGTAGGGCGGCTGGCGAATTGCACAGTATTGTGTGCAGGTTCGGCTTTCCGTTACCCATGAGTTAGCACGATATGACCTTCGAGACTTACTAACAGGGGACTGTGCAAAAGTGGGGACGAAATTCATGGAGCCGCAAAAGTAACAGTCGTTGAGTGGAAAATCGAGGAAGAAAGTTCTCAGCGTCGGCGCTGTTTTTACGCGGCGTCGATGAACAGCGGATGAGAGATAGGACGAGACGCGGGCGGAAATGCTCATAACTGCCATAGTTGTGGTGCACTCTGGGCGGATAACACGAAAGTACCAGGCGGTTGCGAGGAAACGGTAATTAGCGTGCACACTCGAAAGCTAAAATCTCGCAAGACTGGCAGACAGTTCTAAGCAGATTCGACGCAGGGCTTCGCAGCGGTTCCCATCGCGCAGTGGAGATTCCGAGTTCATTCAGCTTTATCGCTCCGGCAGGGCTTTGCCCTGAGACGCCAGAACGCGGGAACGATGCAAGAGGTGAGGATGTACGGTACCCCCTTTCGTTTCTCGTTACTTTCTGGCGGAGCGCGGCGTCCGCAGTGGATCCCGGACTGGTCGGGCCGGAGCGCACGGCGCGGATCGCGGCGGCGGATCGCCGCATGGCTCACGCTGACCACGGTTGGCCTCGTCGTAGTGGGGCTAAGCGGGTGCGGATCGATCGTCAAGACGACGGCGAGTGTGGAGGCGGCCACGGGCGGTCTCACCGTCAATCCCTCCAGCGTCAGCTTTGGCTCGGTGGCGGCCGGGCAGACGGCCAGCGCGAGCGTGGCACTGAGCAACGTCAGCAGCGACACGATTCAGGTTTCGCAGATCAGCGTCAGCGGAACCGGCTTCCAGCAGGTGAATGCAGGCACGATGCCGCTGAATCTCGACCCGGGCGACACGTACAACGTGGTGGTGGAGTTTGCCCCGACGGCGGCCGGCGCAGCCAGCGGACAGATCACGGTAACCAGTACAGCCGCGGGCCAGGGGACAGTCGCCGTGAGCATGAGCGGCACTGGCACAGCCGCCTCCTCTACACGGCCGGTGTCGGTTCTGGATGATCTTTCCTGCAGCTACAGTGCGATGACCGGCTCGGGAACAGACAACTGCACGGTAACGCTGAATGGCGCCGCTCCGAGCGGCGGAGTGAGCGTGAGCCTCTCCAGCAACAGCAGTTCGGTAAAGGTTCCGGCGACCGTGACGGTGCCGGCCAACGCGAACAGCGCCAAATTCCAGGCGACGGTAGACGCTGTGGCCGCGGCCGCGACCGGAACGCTGACGGCAACGGCCGGCGGCGTAACGGAGACCTTCCCGCTGAAACTGAATGCGGCGGATCGGGTCCTGAGCGCGAGTCTGACCAGCCTTGCCTTCGGGAGCGTGACGGTGGACTCCTCCCAGCAGCAGGCTCTGGTTTTGTCGTCCGCGGGGACGGAGTCGTTGACGATCAGCGCTGCGTCGCTGACGGGTTCCGGCTTTTCGGTGGCGGGAGGTAGCTTCCCCATCACACTCAATCCGAATCAGGAAGTGGTCCTGCAGGTGCAGTTTGCGCCGACCAGCGCGGGCGCGGCGACGGGCCAGCTGACCATCAGCAGCAACGCGACGAGCGGCGCTACGATCCAGATTGGCCTGTCGGGGACGGGGACGACGGGATCGTCCTCGCCGACGGGCACGGGGGCGATCCTGAGCGTGAATGCGACCACGGTCGCGTTCGGGAATGTGTCGCTCAACACACCGGCCACGCAGTCTGTGACGCTGAGTTCGACCGGGACCAGTGCGGTGACAGTGAGCGCAGCCACGGTGACGGGCACCGGTTTCACGCTGGCGGGCGGCAGTTTTCCGATCACGCTGAACCCGGGGCAATCCGCAGTGCTGAACGTTGTCTTCAATGCCGCGGCAGTTGGTGCGGCTACGGGGCAGTTGTCGATCGCCAGCAACTCGACGACAGGCGCAACGACGGTGGTGGCGCTGACCGGAGCGGGCGTGTCGACGGTGACCTATACGGTGGATCTGACGTGGAGTGCGCCCGCGAGTTCGGCCGATCCGGTAGCGGGCTATCACGTTTATCGCTCAACCGGCACGAGCGCCAGTTTTCAGCTGCTGAATACGAGCGTGAATGTGCCCACAACGTATGCCGATACGACCGTCCAGAGCGGGCAAACCTATGTCTACGCGGTTACCAGTGTGGATGCATCTGGTGCGGAAAGTTCGGATTCCAATCTGTTCACTGTGACTATTCCATGAGACAAAGAGAAGAGACTGGGCGGAGGTGACGGGAAAAGGGATTCGGAGGACGACGCAGGATCGGCCTCCGGCAGTCAGGCAGATGGCAAAGACGGGGAAGCGGCAACAGGAATTCGGAGACGACGCGAGGCGGATCGATGCCGGAAAATGGCGCGATTCCTTAACTGGGAAGCTATCCGCTTCACGCTATAATCGATCTCGAACGGCCCCCGCGAGCCATCGATCCAGAAACGGCGCAGTGTCAATAAACACTTTATTCTGAGTCACATCAGGAAATTATCTGCTGGTTTTCAATCGAGGAGTGCCAGTTACCAGAAATTAACCTCGCTTTCGCAACACAGTCTCAGGGACAGGGTTGACGAAGATGCGGGCTGGCTGGCAGAACTAGTTCAAAATGATTCCCTACGTCAACAACCTGCCTTCACCGATTCGGATTCTGGTCGCCGACGATCATCCGCTTTTCCGGGATGGATTGCGGCGCCTGCTGCAGTCCGAGCCGGGATTCGAGGTGGTCGGCGAGGCCTCGGATGGCGACGAGCTGTTGCCGCTGGTACGCAAGGCGAAGCCGGACATCCTTCTGCTGGATCTGTCGATGCCTCGCCGGGACGGAATGACGGTGCTGCGGGAGCTGGCGGCGGCGAAGATTCCGGTCCGCACGCTGCTGCTGACCGCGGCGATCGATCAGGTGCAGATTGTGCAGGCTCTGCGGCTGGGCGCCTACGGTGTGATTCTGAAGGAATCCACAACCCAGCGGCTGTTCGACAGCATTCGCTGTGTCATGGCGGGACAGTACTGGGTAGGGCGGGAGAGCGTGTCCGATCTGGTGAAGGCGCTGCGCACTGCGGGCGGACCCCCGGATGGCGGCGCGGGATTGCGGGCCCGGGACTTTGGGCTGACGCCCCGGGAGATGGAAATCGTAACTCTGGTAGTTGCGGGATATTCGAATCCCGATATCGCCCAGCGCTGCTCCATCAGCGAACAGACGGTTAAGCACCATGTGAGTAACATTTTCGACAAGCTGGGGGTGTCGAACCGTCTGGAGCTGGCTTTGTTCGCGGTGAATCACCGGCTGACCGCGGCTGCGTCCTGATTGCGGCGCCGGGTTTGAACGGGAAGGCTGGCTGCTGTATGAAGGACCCCTGCGGAGGCGTGGTCGACCGAGGGCGGGTGCGGGGTCGATCGAGCCAGCTAAATAACCCAGGTAACACACTAACGTTCCGAATTAGTAGCACTATGCAGTCATATGACCATAGTACTGTCGGGCCATTGCTGACTCACCGGAACTACCCTAACCTAAACCTCGCAAGTTGAAGGCTGGAACCTCGCGCAGAGGGGTGACACGTTCACCTGTTTTGACCCAGGGAGAAGGGATTTGGAGCGGGCCGTGAG
>JBAUZR010000240.1:0-2242 GCA_049585375.1 Acidobacteriaceae bacterium | reverse complement strand
GGTTTATCTGCCCATGGTGTATGGAGAGAAGGTGCGGTCGTCATTTCTGCTGGGCGACGTGTTTGTGGTGACGACCAGCCTGACGAAGGCCTACGGGCTAAGCGGGCTGCGATGCGGGTGGATCCTGGCTGAGCCGAAGCTGGCGCACCGGATGTGGCGGCTCAACGATTTGTTTGCGGCGACGCCGGTGAATGTCGGGCGACAGCTGAGCGTGATTGCTCTGGATCATCTGGAAAAGATCGATGCGCGGGCCCGGGGGATTCTCGATGCGAACCGGGCGAGTCTGGACAACTTCTTTCGAGCGAGAAAGGATCTGGGCGGGTTTCGGAGCCGGTGGGGCACGGTGAATTTCCCGAAGTTGCTGCGCGGATCTGTCGATGCATTCTGCGATTTCTTACGCGAGCGGTATGAAACGAGCGTGGTGCCGGGGCGGTTTTTCGAGATGGCGGATCATTTCCGCCTCGGGATGGGCGGCGATGTGGCGATGACGGCGGAGGGCCTGAAACGGCTGGGTGCGGCGCTGGACGAGTATGGGGCGAGCCCAGCCTGACGACAAGAATTGAGGAGCCGACTCGCGCCTTTAGCCCGCAGAGCAGCTTTTCAAGGCTCCGATGTCGGGAAAGATCGTCGCTCGCAACTGCGTTGAGCCGTAGGGCACCAGAGTAATTTGTTCGGTTTCCGGTTGAACCTGCGTGAATGCGAGGTCGGGCAGCGGCGGGGTGAAAAACTGGTCATCCTTGTTGGTGATGTCCTGCAGCCTGTAGTTCTCGATTTTCCGCGCAGCGACGGTGAGGGAGACAGGCGGATGCGACCACGGATCGTCGCCGAGGGGGCCGGGGTTCTGCTGCACCTGCACCTGACCTTCCAGGTCACCAGAACTGAGGGCGAGGGCATAGTTCCATGCGCTGGCAGGGTTGGCGTTGTAGCCGGGAAAGGTGTCGGTGGAATAGTCCGGCACGGTAAAGGTGGTCCAGTCTTCCTTGATGCGAAGTGAGAAGACGAGAGGTCCGCGCTCAAGCGCGACGCCTCCATAGGGCCACGCCGTGCGGGCCACTTCCATCGGCAGGGTGAGGGTGATTGTGTCGCCGGGCCGGAAGCGGCGATCCAGGGTGACGAAACCCTTCAGCGGGGTGATCGCGACAGCCTCTCCGTTCATTACGATTTGCGGCTTGTGGCACCAGCCCGGGATGCGCAGCGAGAGCGGAAAACGTGCCTCATGCTCACCCGTAAATTTAAGCGCGATGGTGTCGCCGAAGGGGTAGTCGGAGGTCTGCACGATTGTGACTGGCGTTTGATTGGGGCCGACGGTCGCGCGAACCGTTGAGGGACCGTACAGGGTAGCGGCGAGGCCGCCCTGGGCTGAGCGCATCCACATGCGGCTGACGTAATTGGGATAGAGGCGGTGAACGTTGCCGCCACAGCACGCGGTACGCTGGCCCGGATTCGGTTGATAGGCCATCATGTAGCCGCCGTGTTCCATGACGTTGTGATCGGACTTCTCGGTGGCCAGAAACTGATTGGGACAGGAGAAGTATTGCAGCGCCTTCCAGTCGTTGCGGATGGCTCCCGGTCCGGCATTGAAGCAGGCGCGCTCGATACGGTCGCCCCAGAGACCGTCGCCGGTGGCCTGCAGCATATAGCCCCAGCCCCAGGTGTGGTCAACAATGTCGCAGGTTTCGTGGGAATCGAGTGAAGTGCGGGTGCGAAACCACTCCGAGGTTGAGGGAATGCCGTCAACCAGCATGTGGTGCGAAAAGATGCGCTGCTGTGCTGCCAGAGCAAAGCGCAGGTAGTCGGGGTTTCCGGTGTACATGTAAAGAATCGCAGGCAGCTTCGCGGTCTCCGCGTAAGTAACCCCGTGCGCGTGGATGGGAGTGTTCGCGTAGACGCGCGCGGCGCCCAAATCGCCGTTTTCGGAATTCGCAGCGACCTGTGCCTGGAAGCGCTGCCAGCTGTCTTCGGCCAGCGCGAGCAACTTCGTATCGCCGGTTTGGGCGTAGCACCAGAGCATGGGTTCGATATTCGTGACGTTTCGTTGGGGCAGGGCATAGTCCGCGGGATCGTTGCGATAGTGCCGCTGTATTGCCTCGGCGATACCGGACGGACCAACATGCGCTTCCGCACAGGCCATGAGGCTGCGAAAGAAAATCATCTGCGGCCACCGATGCTCATCGCCAACTGGGTTTTCAAAGTACGTGGGGCCGAGGTAGCCATTCGCTTTGGCGTGCTGCAGCGTAAACAG
>JBAUZR010000239.1:0-19943 GCA_049585375.1 Acidobacteriaceae bacterium | reverse complement strand
CGCGAACGCGAAACTCCGATTTCCGCCGTAGTCGATTGTGGATGGACCTTCGGCCTGGCCGGCGCAGCGCGTGCTGCCGACGTAGCCATCGAAAAAGCGCAGAAGAACCATATCGCTCTGGTGGTCACCCGGCGTTGCAATCACGCCGGGCGCCTCGGCTACTACGCCGAAAAGATCGCTCGTGCCGGCTATTGGGTACTGGGCTTCTGCAGCTCCCCGCTGCACGGTCATTTTGTTGTTCCCTGGGGCGGCAAAGACGGCCGCTTATCCACCAATCCCTTCGCGTACAGCATTCCTATGCCAGACCGGCCGCCCATGGTAGCGGATTTCTCCACAGCTCAGGCGCCCGAAGGCAAGATCCGTCTCTACAGGAACCGCAAACAAAACCTGCCCGAAGGCTGGATCCTCGACGGCCACGGCCAGCCAAGCACTTCTCCCCGCGATTTCTATGGCCCTCCCCAGGGCGGCATCCTCCCCTTCGGTGGCGCACTCGGCTATCGCGGCTATTCGCTCGGACTCCTGGTGGAGCTGATGGGAACCATCCTCGCCGGCTCCAGCTCCACCGAAGATCGTCCCGGCAATGGCGTCGCCTTCATCCTCTTTCATCCTTCGCTGGTCGCCGATGAGGAACTGCTGCGCAAAAACCTCACCGAGCTGGCCTCCTATCTCAAATCGTCGCGGCCGGTACGGGATGGAGGGGAAGTCCTGCTGCCGGGCGAGCCGGAACAGCGCATGCGCGAGCGCCGCCGTGCGGAAGGCTTCGAAGTAGACCCCGCAACCTGGTCGGCAATTCTAGAAATTGCCGCGAACCTCAACGTCGCTGTGGAGCAAAGCGGCCGCTGACAAACATCTGCCTGGTCCTGAAGGAGAGAGAAACATGAAGAGACGAGATTTCCTGAAGACGTCGGTCCTCGGGATTGCCTCCGCTGGAGCGACTACCGCCGCGGCTGCCTACCTTCCCCACCGGGTCCACGATGACGCGGCCGGTGAGACCGAACCCCCTCTTCCGGACGACCCGCAAAAGGTCTTTCCCGCAGATCCGCATCGCCTCTTCCCGGATGGCTTGCCAAGCCGGCAGTGGGCGCGCTTCAATGCCGAAGGATTTTCCGACCCCGCGTGCGGCATCGTCTATCGCCGCGCCGACGTCGTCCCCCACGGCATGCCGCTGGGCGGGGTCGCTACCGGTTATATGGATATTGATACCGATGGAACCTTCGGCTTCTTCAATCTCTTCAATTCGGCGGTGCCCACCCGCGGCCCCATTCAGCACGGATTTCTCGGAATCAGCAGTGACGATCGAACCTGGGTCCTCACCACTCGCGACGTGACCGGCACCGAGAATGCTGCCGACATCCAGTACTGGGGCCACTTTCCGGTGGCCGACCTCGAGTATCAGCTCGACGGTCCGTTCCAGGCCGGATTGCGAGCCTGGGCGCCCTTCATCCCTGGAGATTCACGCGTCTCCACCACCCCCGCAGCGATATTCGAGGTTCGCCTCCGCAATCAATCCTCGGAATCCCGCAAGGTTACCCTGGGCTTCAGCTTTCCCGGACCCACCCAGGCAGAGGCGCAGATCTCCTCTACCAGCGACCGGGAGTTGCGCTATATCAACGGATTTCCCGTCTCGGAAGCCGTCGCCAACGGCACCATCCCCTCCCATCGGGAAGAGATCACCGAAGGATCGTTCCACGGTCTGCTCGTGCGCTCCCCGTTCGGGGCCGAGTACGCGCTCGGCGTGCTCGGCGATGCCACCGTGCGCTTTGGCAGTGAACTGTGGATCTATGGATACGACTACGCCACCGGCCAGCAATGGGCCAACATGCAGCGCCGGCTGCCGGATCTGGCGGAAGGTGACTTCAGCGCCTCCCTTGCCGTGGACTTTGAGCTGGGTGCGGGAGAAGAGAAGACCGTCCCCATCGTTGTCGCCTGGTACTCCCCCATCTGGAAGGGAGACAGGACCAACAGCTATGCCCGCATGTATACGAAGCACTATAAGGGCGCGCGCGATGTCGCTGCCTTCATTGCCGGCAACCATCAGGCTCTCCGGAGTCGCGTGCTCGCCTGGCAGCAGTCCGTCTATTCTGCTGACAGCTACCCGGTGTGGCTGCGCGAAGGCCTCGTCAATATCCTCCATCTCATTCCCAAAACTTCGTACTGGGCCGTCGCGCAGGCCCCGCTGGGAAGCTGGTGCAAAGATGAGGATGGCCTCTATGGCATGAGCGAGTGTCCGCGCGAATGCCCGCAGATCGAATGCATTCCCTGCAGCTTCTACGGCAACGTCCCTGTCGTGTATTTCTTCCCCGACCTGGCGCTCTCCACTCTGCGCGGCTACAAGGCATATCAATATGAGAATGGGGCTCCCCCCTGGATTTTCGGGGGCTGCACAGGCGGCGCTGCCGAAGGTTATTCGGCAACCGATCCCTGCGACATGGCCACCCCCTCGCCGGGATATCAGAACACGCTCAACGGCCCCTGCTACGTCGATATGCTCGATCGCTACTGGCAAAGGACCGGCGACGATGCCATCCTCCAGGAGTTTTACCCCTCCATGAAGAAGGCGGTCACGTACACCATCGGTCTGCGTTCCGGAGCCGAAGGCATCGTCGCGGTTCCGGCGGGAGATCGCAACCCGACCCAGCCGCATACGCCGCCCGGCGGAGGCCTCGACTGGTTCGAAGGCAACGGCTGGTTCGGCATGACGCCCCACGTCGGCGGCATCCACCTCGCGATGCTGCGCATGGCGGAACGCATGGCGCGGCACACGGGAGACAACGCCTTCGCTGATCAGTGCCGGACCTGGATCGAAGAAGGCAGCAGGGAAATGGAGTCGAAGCTCTGGGCCGGCGACTACTATCTCGCCTACTTCGAACCGGAAACCGGAAAACGATCGGATCTCGTCTTTGGGTATCAGCTCGATGGCGACTGGATGGCGAAATACCATGGCTTGCCGGGCGTCTTTCAGGCCGATCGGGCCACCACCGCGCTGAAGAAAATTCAGCAGACGTGCGTCAGCATCAATCGCTACGGCGCAGCCAATTTTGCAAAGCCTTCCGCCTCGCCGGCCAATCCCAAAGATTTTGCCGCGTGGGGCGTGGGGTATGGATCCCACGGCTATTTCCCGCCCGAAGTCTACATGCTCGGCGCAACCTATCTGTATGACGGCGACCGGCAGACGGGCACTGAAATCATCCGTACCTGTCAGGAAGGAATTTCTGCCAAATACGGATATACCTGGACCCAGCCAAACGTGGTCAGCGGCGACACCGGAAAACGAATCTATGGCTCCGACTACTACCAGAACATGATGCTGTGGATCGTTCCCGCGGCTCTCGATGGACAGGATGTGAAGAAGGCTGCGGAGCACGACGGCCTGATCGCGAAAGTCCTGCGCGCCGGCAAGTCGCCGGAGAAAGGGTAAGGCCAGTGCGCCGCAATCCTGTCAAACAAAAGCTGGCCCGCGGCGAGCGTGTTTACGGCACCTCGCTCGAAGACTGCCTCGATCCCGAGATGCCGGTGCTGCTGCGAGCCGCCGGCCTCGACTTCTTCTTTGTCGATACTGAGCACTGCGTCGCCAGCTACGCGCAGATCAAGGCCCTGTGCCGGGTCGCCCTGGGCCAGGACATCGTGCCCCTGGTGCGGGTCACGCAGAACGATCCCGCGCTCATTACCCGCGCCCTGGATATGGGCGCCATGGGCGTCATCGTTCCCCGCGTGCATTCCCGCGCCGAGGCGGAGCGCGCCCTGGATGGAATGAAGTTCCCCCCGCTCGGCCACCGCGGCTTCGGCCTCCACGCAATCGTCACGGATTATGGGCCTGACTCGCCGCAAAAGCAGGTAGAGTCTGCCAACCAGGAAACCATGACGGTTCTGATGATCGAAAGCCGCAGCGGCCTGGAGGCAGTGGAGGAAATCGCCCGCCTCCCCTCGCTCGATGTGCTCTTCATCGGCCCCCACGACCTGACGCTGGCGCTGGGCATCCTCGGCCAGTTCGATCATCCCCTTTTCCTCAACGCTGTCCAGCGTGTCGTGGCCGCCTGCAACGCTGCCGGCATCGCCGCCGGCCTGCAAACCGGCGACATGGATCTGCTCCTCCGGGCTCGCCAGCTCGGCGTGCGCTTTCTCATGTATTCGAGCGACACCGGCGTGCTCCTCCAGGGCTACCGCGCAGCCATGGCCACCCTGCGCGAGGAGACTTCCCGGTAGATTGTTCAGAAGGTACAAACCATGGATACGGGACTAACGGGAAAAACGGCTCTCATCACGGCCGGAGCCACCGGCATCGGCTTCGGCATCGCCAAAGCCCTGGCTGCTGAAGGGGTCGACCTTGCGGTCGCCAGCCTGGATCTCAATGAAGCGAACCTCGCTGAGTTGCGCTCGCTCGGCGTTCGCGTTCACCCGATCCACTGCGACGTCCGCCAGGAATCTCAGGTGGTCGAGATGATCGAAGGCGCCATCCGCCACTTCGGGCATCTGGACTTCTACGTCAACAACGCGGCCTGGACCTGGCACCAGCCCGTCACCCAGGTCGACACCGGCTCTCTGCTCAATACTCTGCAGACCAACCTCTTCGCCTGCATATGGGCCTGCCGCGAGGTTGCCAAACACATGATTCGGCGCGGTACCGGCAGCATCCTGATCATCGGTTCCACCGCCATGCTGAATCCATTTTTTCAGGAGACGTCCTATCGCATCTCCAAAGCCGGCCTGGTCTACTACGCAGAGGTTCTGGCCATTGAGCTGGCGCCCTACGGCATTCGGGTCAACACCATTATTCCCGGATTCCACCTCACCCAGCTGACCACCAGCTCTCTGTCGCAGGAGGCGCTGCGCAAGATCCTCCAGGAAATCCCTCTGCGGCGAGGCGGCCTTCCAGCCGACATCGGGGCGCAGGCCGCCATCCTGCTGTCCGACAAACTCAGCGGATATACCACCGGAGCCTCGGTCGTCATCGACGGCGGCCTCCATTTGCGCCCGCTGCCCTTTCTCTCCGACGACGAGCTGCGCGCGTTGAACGCGGTCTCCGGAGACGCGTCCGCCTGAACGCAGATGAGGCACCCTCAGACCGGCGCCGCGCCTGGCACTTGCGATGTGGCCAGGCTGGTGTTGGCAAAGTGCGCCTCCGCCGCGGGAACGCGATCGTGGGAGATGCGCATGGTACTGGCTCTCGCGCGAGCCACCTGCGCCGCAGCCAGCTGAGCCGTCGCCAGCCGTGAGCTCGAGCAGGAAACGTAGTCCACCCCGATGGAAAAGAAGTATTCGATGGAAGCCGGATCGCCGCCATGTTCGCCGCAAACACCGATCTTCACTCCGGGATGCACGCCCCGGGCCCCTCGGATGGCCAGCTCCATCAGTGCGCCCACCCCCTTTCGGTCGACGGTCACGAACGGATCCGTCGCGAGGATCTTCCTCTCGATATACGGGTCGACATAAGTTCGACTGTCATCCCGCGAGAACCCGTAGGTCATCTGCGTCAGGTCATTCGTGCCGAAGGAAAGGAAGTCCACATGGGCGGCAATCGCATCCGCCACCAGCGCCGCGCGAGGCAGCTCGATCATGCTGCCGATGCGATAGGCGAGCGTGGTCCCCTCCCGGGCAAAGACACCGGCGGCCGTTTTCCGGATCATGCCCGCCAGCGCGCTCATCTCCTCTTCCGAGGCGACCAGCGGCACCATGATCTCCGGTTCCGGCATATACCCTTCTTCGCGCACGCGCAGCGCCGCCTGAAGGATCGCCGCCACCTGCATGTGAAGAATCTCCGGGCAGGTGATGCTCAGGCGGCAGCCCCGATGCCCCATCATTGGGTTCGACTCCTCCAGCGCCGCCGCGCGTTCCCGCATCTTCTCCAGAGTTGTCGCGAGATCCCAGTCCTCCCCCCGCCGGGCGCTGGCGATCTCCCCATCCAGCTCCTCACGCGCAGGAAGAAATTCATGGAGCGGCGGATCCAGCAGCCGGATGGTCACCGGTCTGCCGGACATGATGCGGAACATCTCCTCGAAGTCCGTTTGCTGCATGGGAAGCAGGTGATTGAGCTCCTGCAGGCGCTCTTCTTCGCTGCTCGCGAGGATCATCGCCCGCATGTGCGGCAGCCGCTCCGGCGCGAAAAACATGTGCTCGGTACGGCACAGGCCGATTCCGGCAGCGCCCCCTGCCAAAGCCCGGCACGCATCCTCCGGCGTATCCGCATTTGCGCGCACCGAGTTTCCGTTCGCCAGGCGCGCCCATGCCAGCAGCGTCTGAAGATGAGGATCCTGCCCATCCGCACGCCGGAGCGGCAGCTGGCCTTCGAAAACTCTTCCCGTGTGTCCCTCGAGCGACAGCCACTCTCCGGCTCGCAGAAGCGCATCTCCGATACGCACCGTTCCCGCCTCCGCGTCGATGACCACCTCCTGCGCACCCGTGATGCAGCACTTGCCCATGCCTCTCGCTACCACTGCGGCATGACTCGTGGCTCCGCCGCGCGATGTCAGAAGCCCTGCCGCCGCCGCCATCCCGTGAATATCATCGGCCGTGGTTTCCTCGGTCACGAGTATGACGGAAAGCCCCTCCTCCGCCATGCGCACGGCCTCATGGGACGACAATGCGATCTGTCCGCACGCCGCTCCCGCGCCTGCGGCCAGTCCCTGGGTGAGTTGCTGTACCTCCGCGTCCCCCACATCCAGCTGCGGAGCCAGAACCTCCTCCAGCATCCGCGGAGTGATGCGACCGATCGCCTCGTCCCTCGAAATCAGCTTCTCGTTCGCCATCTCCACCGCTGTGCGGATGGCGGCGACCGCCGATCGTTTGGCATCCCGCGTCTGCAGCAGGAAAAGTCGGCCCTCTTCCACGGTGAATTCAAAGTCCTGCACATCGCGATAATGGGTCTCCAGCTTTTCAGCCATCGCCATGAGCTGGCCGTGCACGTTGGGCATCACCTGCGCCAGGACATACAGCGGGGTCGGCGTCGTGTTGCCGGCAACGATGTCTTCGCCCTGCGCATTAGCCAGAAATTCGCCAAAAACAAGCCGCTCTCCCGTCGATGGATGGCGCGTGAACCCAACACCGGTCCCGCTCTTCTCGCCGCGATTGCCGAACACCATTGCCTGGATCGTGACCGCCGTCCCCAGCGTCTCCTCAATGCCGTGCAGTCTTCGATAGCACTGCGCTCGCTCGCAGCGCCACGACTGGAAAACCGCTTCGACCGCCATCGCAACCTGGGTCCGAGGCGCCTCCGGGAACGGATGCCCGGTAGCGGATTGAATGGCGTCCTTCAGTTCCACTACCATCCGCTCCAGCGCGCCTTCAGAGAGAGCAGAAACACCGCCGCTGCGTTGTTGCGCAGGCAGCACGCTGTCCAGGCGGGACCGTGGAATCTGCAACACGATCTCTCCAAACATTTGCAGCAGCCGCCGATACGAATCCAGGGCAAACCGGCGCGATCCACTGCGCTGCGCCAGCCCCTCGCAGCAGGCCTCATTCAGCCCCACGTTCAGCACGGTATCCATCATCCCGGGCATGGAGATAGCTGCGCCCGAACGGACGCTGACCAGAAGTGGATCCGCCGGGTCGCCCAGTTTTCGTCCGGTGCATTCTTCCAGCCACTCCAGAGCCGCGGCTATCTCTTCGTTTGCGCCGGCGGGCAGCCGCCCATGCTCCAGCCAGAAATTGCACACGGCCGTGCTGATCGTGAATCCCGGGGGAACCGGAATCTTCAGTCGGCACATCTCGGCGAGTCCGGCGCCCTTGCCTCCCAGCAGGCCGCGCATGGACCCGTCGCCGTCGACTACCCACTCAGAAAATCGAAAGACTCGACTGCCAAAGCTACTCATCGCTCTCTCTGTCCTCCGCTGTCATCCATGCGAATACCGAATAACAGATGCAACGATGGCAGACGTGAGACCTTCTCACAACGCACCCTCGTCCGAATCGGACAGGCGACCGTCGCGACACACTGGCCGCTCAACAAGGCTCAAACATGACCACGCAACGCCAAAACCCGCTGCAGCGCCTCGAAAGCGCATTCCGTCACTGGAACCTCCCTCTCGCCTTCGCCACCCTCGACCAAAAAGCCCGCTTTCTGTCCCATCTCGATCCCGCGGATCCGGATAGTACGGCGTGGCTGATGGCACTCGCGCAGGCCGTCGACCTCGGCTATCGCAGCATCGACTTCCTTGAGGCGTGCCGCTCCCCCTTTGCCGCCGTGGACCCCGCCGCCATGCGCTTTCTCGACCTTCTCCGCCTCCGCATGGTGGATGCCTTCCAGTGCCTCTCCCGCGAAAACCTCGCTGAGGCCATTCGCCTCCTCGACACGGTTCTGCACGCCGGTGCTGACGTCATGTCTCCCGAACTCCTCTTCGCCGCTCACTTCTGGAAAGCGCGTGCCCATCGCAAACAGGGTGAATACGAAGCGGCCCTGGTCCATGTGCGGGAGGCCTGCGACCATGCCCGCCAGTGTGAAGCCCCCAGGCTGCTCGCCGCCGCGCGCGTGCACGAAAGCTGGCTCCTGTTCCAGAAAGGGGAGCGGCGTCCGGCCTGGCGCCTCCTTGAAGAAGCCGAGCGGGAACTGGCGCCCTCAGGCCACGCCCTTACTCTCGGCAATATCGAGTCGGCCCGCGGCCGCTTCGTTCGCCGCTCCGGAGACTACGCCCAGGCCCTCGCCCATTTCGAGCGTGCCATTCGGATCTATGCGAAGGGCTTCGCGAATCATCCCAACTGCGCCCGGGCTCTGGTCAACGCGGCTTACGTCAAGCGCCTCATCGCTCTCGATATCCAGGCCCGCAGCAAGGGAAAGCCCGCGCGTGGATCGACCCACGCCCGATACCTCGCAATCTATCAGGACGCTCTCCACCTCCTCGCACAGGCCGGCGAAATCTATGAGCTGCACCATCACCACACCGGGATCGGCGCCGTTCTCGTAAACGCCGGTCACCTCCATCTGGAGAGCGGCGGCATCGAGCAGGCGGCTCTTGAAGGACAGCGCGCATTTCAGCTGGGCGAGCAGAAGCGGGATCCGATCCTGATGGCGCGGGCGCGCATTCTCCAGTCAGCCGCCGAACTGGCCCACGCGGAAGAAGACCTGGATGAGGAGACGGGAGCCGCCTCGCGCGCCGCCATGGCCGTGGCCTTCTGCGATGAAGCGATCGAGCTGGCCACGCATACCCAAAACAAGCGCCTGATCGCCGCCGCCTGCATCGCGCGCGGTCATGCCGCGGCGTCCGACTTCTTTCAGGACTGGGAGTCGGCCCGCACCTGCATCACCCGCGCCGGTGAACTGCTCAGCCAGGACGATCGCGATCATCTGCCGCGAGAGCTGACCGCACTCAAGGTCAAAGTCCTGCACGCCACCGGAATCGATCAGACCCTGCGGCAGTGGTCCGAAGGTCAGGTTGGCCGCAAAACCTTCCGCCAGATTCAGGAGGAGTTCGCGGAGATTGTCATTCCCCGCGTCTGGATCGCTCAGGGTCGCAACATCACCCGCGTCGCCCAACAGCTCTCCATCTCCCCGAAAAAAGTGCGGCGCATTCTCCGCAACGTCGCCCTGCACGAGAAGGCCCCGGACGCGTAACTCTCTCCGCTTCGCCGCACAACCTGTCTGCGATCCGCGCACCGCAGTTGCCGCCAAAGAGCCGACTCCTCAACGCCCAGTCAGGACTGCCCACTCTTACCGGCCGCCTCGTCCCGCTCCCTGCCCGACGCTGCGCGCAGAATCCTGTCGATGAAACCGCCTTGCGCGCAGAACGCAGCGATATCCTGATTTTGCAGTGCCGCCGGAACAGCCCACAGCATCATGTTCTGATCGTAGTGACTGCCGAAGAGCAGATCGCCATTATCGGCGCGCATGAGATTCGGTTGATTCCAGGTGAGCAGATTGTGGATGTTAAGACTCTCCACACAGCTGCGCGCCAGTTCCAGGCCTGCCTCCTGCTGCCCCGCATACAGATAGGTCATGGCCAGCATGTAGACCTCCGGCACAAAAAAGGCATTAGGGCCGTAGCCGACATTCTCGGCCAGATCCCCATTGGGCCGGGCCAGATTGACGGCGCCATAGTTCCAGGGATCGATGCACGCCCGCCGGATGGTCGCCAGTGTGGGCCGGATGCGATCGGCGCGAAACACGCTGCCGGCGCCGTGAAACCGCGCCATCCACTCCCCGTCCAGCTGATAGGCAAAAACATCGTCTGACTTCTTCTGCAGCTTCTCGTCGAAATACGCGAGGTAATATGAGCCCGCCCACATCTTGTCTTCCATCGCTTTGCTGCCCTGGTCGAACCAGCTGCGGCACTGCTGCGCGAAAGCGCTGTCGCCCATCTGCGCCGCCATCCGCTCCATCATTTTCAGATTGGCCAGATGGATGCCCCCCACATGCGAGGTCATCCCGAACCACAGCACGCTTTCGAACCACTCCAGGTGATAGCCAGGTGGCAGCGAGGGATTTTCCGGATCGACATTGTTCCGCGGCACGCTGATGATGCCTTCCGCCCCATCTTCTGAACGCAGCTGCATCGTATAGGTGGTGTTGCGTCGCGCAGAGTCGTAGAACTCTTCCAGGATTTTCCTGTCTCCCGTCCGCTGCAGATAGCGGTCGATCATGTCCACATAGCAGGGACCATTGGTGGTGGTCTGGTAGCCCGGCGTTGGCATCGCCATCTCCGTTCCCGCGGTCATCTCATAGCCGCCAATTGCGGCCCCGACCACCCCGCCCCAGATCCAGACGGCGGCTCCGTTCGCAAACTGATAGGCTTTGTACCCGCGCAGAGTGGAGAGCGCGAGATCCGGGAAGAAGTAAACCAGTGGCGCGTTGGCATAAAAAGTATCCGGAATTGGCTCAATTGCCGGATCCTCGACGATTCCGTCCAGTAAGCCGAATAAGCCGTCTTCGGGCCTGCACCACGGCCCCACCGGAGGACGCGCCGCAGCCCAGAAGCTGTTGATCGGGAACAGATAAAGAATGTTCACCAGAGATTCGCGCAGCCAGAGCGGCAGCGAGTCCTCTCCGTACACCACGTCCTGCCAGGCAAGAACGCGCCCCAGCAGTTCATCATGCCTTTGCGCCAGCAGATTCGCCACCTCGTGCACATTCGCAAAGCGAGTCGCATACATGTGCATGAATGTGTGCGGCCCTTCACCGATCCACCACGGTGCGTACCAGGCCAGCACAAAGGAGACAACTTTGGAAGCCCCGGGCGCCAGTTCGAACGCGACAGAAATAGACCCACTAAGGTCATGCTCCCCCGGCGCAGGCAGTTCGGCGCCGCTATGACCCCACGCCTGACCGCTGCTGTAAACGCCATCTCCGCTATTGAGTCCGCCGCCCGCCTTCACCTCGGCGTCGCCAGCCACACCCAGCGCATAACCGGTTCCCTCTGCGGAGCTCACGATCAACCCGCTGAAGGCTCCCCGCACCACCTCGCGCCGCGGCTGGATCGGTTCCTCGACCACCGGAACCCAGGTGTGCCCGTAAATGCGATACGGTGCTTTCTTCCGCGGACTGTCCGCCGCAATCTGAGCCTCTCCCTGGGTCGGTCCGGGAAAGCTGAATACGAGTGTGCCGCTCTGGCTCTCCCCGGTGCGATTCCTCAGATGCACATCGAACACCGCGCCCGGAGTATTGCTCACTTTGGAGTCTCCGGGAAGAAATGGTGCCCACGAACGCAGACTCACATCGACGGGCGAGCCCGGCATCTCGAATTCCATATCCGCCATCGGGTAGTGTCCCCAGTAGTGGATATCGGACGGCGTCTGCATCCCCGCGAACATGTATTCCCCGCTTGTCCCGGGCGGCTGGCACAACAGCCATTTTTGATGGCCCACGTTCATCCCGAGGAAGGGCACATCCAGCGGGCCACGCTGCGGCACGATGGAGTTGAAAGCGGTGCAGTAGCCGAGCGTGCCGTCCGTCTGCAGATCGATCCGGCCGGTGTCCATCGCGCCCAGCGGCATTCCGTTCTTCGGCGCCTGTTGCCGCCGGTAGATGATGCCGGCAGCCGGCTTCGAGAAACCCTTCGCCGCAAACGCACACCAGCGGTTAATGGGCAGGTCGACGGGGAAGAGCTGGCCCTGCCACGGCCGCCCCCCTCGGTATCCGCGATGCGGGGAGTCCGTCTCCTGCTCTGGTTTCGCCGGGATCGCTCCGGCGAGTCCTGCCATCGAGCCCAGCAGCAGCCCGGAAAAATGTCGTCTGTTCATTCTTTCGCCTCAAAGGCCGGCCGCAGCGCAATCCGCGCCGGTCAGCCAGCGCCGCCACTTTAGACGCCGCGAAAATCGCCTGTCAAATGGGTTTACCGCTTGACATCCTTATTTTGTGGCAATAATCAGGAGAAAATGCTTTGACGATCCGCTGCGCGTTCCACTATAGTGCTGCCCATCGGACCTCCTGCGGCCCTTTCTGAGAGTGGGCCGCCACTTTTTTGCCGGAGATCCACGCAGCCTCGTCCTGAGAGGTCTTTGTGCCCCAGCAGCGGATCCGCATCGGCATCGTGGGAGCCGGCATTGCCGCCGTTAGCGCACATCTGCCCGCCCTGGCGCAAAGCGAGGATTTCGAGGTTGTTGCCCTGTGTGACCGCAATCCCGGGCGCGCCGCCGCCGTCGCGCGCCAGTGGGGGATCCCTCATACCGCCCTTACCATCGAGGAATTCCTCCGCGTACCCCATCTGCACGCTGCCGTCATCGCGACTCCTCCCGATTCGCACGCGCCCCTCGCCCTTGCCTGCATCGAGGCCGGGATACACCTGCTGATGGAAAAACCTCTCGCCGTGAATGTCCGTGAGTGTGAGGCGATCCTGAGCGCTGCCAGTCACCGCTCCGTCGTGGTCGCCGTGAACCACGAGAAGCGGTTCCATCCCACGCTGCAGAGAATTGGCGCGCTCCTGCATGACAGCGCCATAGGCGATCCCTGGTACTGCGGAGTGCATTGGGCCAGCAACGTCAAGCTCGCGCCCGACTCCTTCATTCCGGCTGGCTTCGATGAAGGCTATCGATGGCGGTGGCAAAGTCGCGCCACCGGGGGCGGCATCGTCCAGGATCATCTGCCTCACTATGTCGATCTTCTCTCCCACTGGACTCATGGGGTGCCCGTGGGCGCCTACGCCCAGCTTTGGAATCTGGGCCGCGACCGGCTCGGCTGGGAGGCCGCGCAGTCCCTCTGGGACGATATGGGCCTGGTGATTGTCCGATTTTCCACGGGCCTTACCCTGCGCCTGGAGACCGGCGTCGTGGGTCGCTCTTTATCTCCATTGTGGTCGCAGGGATCCGGAATCGGAGAGTGGACTGAGTACGGCTATCTGCTCGGTACCCACGGCCAGATCCTCTTCGATCTCCTCCCGTGGGACTCCTCGGAAAACGGAAGGATCGCCCTCTGGCAGCTGGAGCGGGCAAAGCGGGAGGGGACGGGTTGGGCGCTCATCGAGCAGACAGAACCCTCGCGCCGCCAGGGTTCGCCCTCGGGCGCCGCCCACACCATGTTCAGCGGGCAGATTCGCGATTTCGCGCGCCTCCTGCGCGGCGAGCCGGCCGTCATTGCAACCGGACCGGATGGCGCGATGACCATGGCTGCGGTCGAAGCCGCCTATCAGTCGGCGGTCAGCCGCCACGAATGTCCCATTGGCGTCGAGCCTGTGAAGCAGTCGGGTCAGTCGACCACCCTCGAGTCGGTTGCGCGGATGTAACGTCGTGCCTCTGCCGAGCGTGATACCGCGGAAACTTCAGGAGGTGAAGCGATGACGCAGACCCGGCCCGCTGATCCGGCATTGATGTGGAATGGAGACTGGTCTGGCCGAAAGATCGATTACGCCCGCCACGTACATGATCTGCGCACGTCCAGCTACGAGGGTGCTGTCTCGCGCCAGGAGCGTGAGGCCGTCTTTGGCCGTGCCTTCGATCTCGTAACCCCGGTGGCGCGGCGGGTGCTTGCAGGGTTGAATCAGACGTTTCTGCGAAACTCGGGCCAGATTCGCATCGTCGCGCCGGAGAGGGTGCCTGAAGGTGGCCTCATCGGGTCCTGGCAGATCAGCTGGCCGGCGCTGGAAACAGCGAGGAATCGCTTCGATCAGAGCTCCCTCGGTCCCGTCGCTCTCTCCGCAGTCTTTCCCCTCACGGCTACGGGACAGATGCACTGGACGCATCCACACTTTGCCATTCTGCGGTCCTGTTGCCGCGACGGACTGGCATGCGCCTGGCCGATGCAGGTGACCTCGCCGGAGGACGCCTGCCGTCAGGAGCCGATTCTGCGTGTGATGGCCGAAGCGGAGATGCACCAGAAAACTTATCTTTCAGACCTCAACTGGAGGATTCTCGTTTCCCTGCACGAGGAGCTATAGCGGATCGCCGGCGGTCCCGCGAGCTCTCTGCCGGGAGCCGCTTTCCTGAGGCGTCCTGCGTCCACAGGCTGCGACGGTGCGCTGGCGTAGCCTCCCTGAGGGGCGCACCGGAACCATCCACCTGCGCGCATGGATTCCAGCCCTGTCTTTCGCCACCCGCCCCGCTGCCGTCCGCTTATGGACATTTGTGTGGAAACCGAGGCAAGTTGGTTAATCGCTAAACTCAGCGAGTATCGCGCTCAACTTTGGCATATTTGCTCTTGACAATCGTTGAGAGCTTGCCGGAATATGACTCGCCATGAGTGAAGAGGCCATGCGGAACGGGAATAAGTAAAAGGGGACCGGGGGTCCAGGTACTCGATTTCCCGAGGCCCTTTGAGTCGGAGGAGGATAAGAACGATGCAACAACTCACACGGATAAGCAGACTCAGGTACGGGCTCCTTGTAGTTACTCTGGGGACGCTGGCGGCGCTGTCGGTTCTGCCCCTCTTCGCCCAGGGAACAGCCTATCTGACCGGATACGTGTTTGATCCCGCCCAGAATGCGATTGCTAATGCAAAAGTGGAAATCAGGAACGACAGCACCGGCGCGGTCTTCACCGTCGCGACAACGGACGACGGTATTTATCGATCGCCGTCGCTTGACCCCGGCGGCTACACGGTACGCGTCCAGGCGGCAGGGTTCCGTGAATCGGTGACCACCGGCGTTCAGGTCGAGTTGGGCGAGCCGCGAAGCCTCGATGTTCACCTCGTCGTCGGCGGCGCCCAGACCGTGGTGACAGTAACCGCCGCCGCTCCCATCCTCAACACCGAGAATTCAGGCCTCGGCCAGTCGGTTGATTACAAGGAGGTCGCCAAACTCCCGTATTTCGATCGTTCCGCGGGCGCTCTCCTCGCCCTCACCCCTGGCGTTCGATATACCGGCGAAGATCCCATCTCCTACGGAGCGTCCCGCTATAACATCGCCGGCTGGACCAACGTCAATGTCTACGTCGATGGAGCGCCGGTGAATGGCGATCGCGAAGACGTCGATCAGATGGTGTTGAATCCCACAGTCGAGGCCCTCTCCGACGTTCGCGTCGTGGTCAGCCAGTACAGCGCCGAGTTTGGCGCGGATGTGGGCGGCCTCGTCCTCATGCAGACCAAAGCCGGCACCGACCGCTGGCATGGCGGCGTTTACGACTATCTGCGCAACGAGTTCTTCGACACCGACAATCACTTCACCCACACCAGGCCCGAGGACCGCCAGCAAATGTTCGGAGGCACTCTGGGCGGTCCGATCCTCAGGGGAAAGAAGCTTTACTTCTTTACCAGTCACGAAGGTCAGCTTGCCATCAACCCGTTGACTGCCGTACTCACCGTTCCCACCGATGCGATGAAAGCGGGAGACTTCACCGGGCTGGCGCCCGTTTACGATCCAAGCCTGACGACCTGCGCCGGCGCTGTATGCACCGGGCAGCAGTTCCCGAACAACCAGGTCCCCACCACCCGATTCGATCCCGTGGCAATGAATGTGCTCAAGTATTTTCCAGCACCCACCCTCCCCGGCAATGTGAACAATCTGCCCGCCACATCGGCCTATAACTACAAGGAGTACAAGGGAATCGGAAGAGTCGACTGGAACATGAGCGACCACGATTCTCTTTCCGGCGTCTGGCTGCTCGATTATGTCAGCAACGCCTACCAGGGAGTTGCCGCTTATAACAGCATCGCTCCCGCTGCGACGCCCGACATCGGTTCTGAACCCGGCTGGGAATATCTGTCGCAGTCCTATAACTTCAGCGAGACGCACCTGCTCTCGTCGAAAACCTTCATCACCAACCGCATCGTCTGGAGACCGCGGCATATCGGACGCCTGAACGCTGCGGTCGATCCCACCGCGCAGTACGCGTCGAAACTCGGAATCCTCAATTATGCCGGCGCCAACCTGCCCGCTTCCTACGGTGGCGATCTCGGCTTCCCAACCTTCAACTTCACCGGCTATACCGGGCTTGGCCCCAGCGGCGGCATGCTCTTCCAGGAAAACCCCATCAGCGTCCTGGATTACATGGGGTCGGTTTCTCTGATCCGCGGCGATCACTCCATCAAGGCCGGCGTGCAGCTGGCGCAAGGCCGCCACGGAGCGCCCGATCAGGGCTATGTGACCGGCGATTTCTCTTTTGCTGCGACGGAAACCGCCAATCCCCAGGCGGTCTCCACCACCGGCAATGCCTTCGCATCCTTCCTGCTGGGTCAGGTCGACTCCGGCTCGACCGACCTTGGACCGCTCCTGGTCTGGAGGAATGTTTATCTGGCTCCGTGGGTTGAGGATGACTGGAAAGTGAATCGGAAACTCACCGTGAATCTTGGCGTGCGCTGGGATATCGACTTCCCGGTCACCGAAGAGAACAATCGCGGCAACGCCTTCAATGCGACAGCCATTAACCCGGTTTCCGGTACTCCCGGGATTTACGAGTTCCTCGGCCTCAACGGCTGGCCGTCCAATTACTTCAATACCGACTGGAAGCGATTTGCGCCCAGAATCGGATTTGCCGATCAGGTCGCAAACGGCACCGTGGTCCGTGGCGGCTTTGGCATGTTCAACCTCGATATCGACCTCGGGGCCAACGTCCGCGCTCCTTCCGCGGGCTGGGTGACGAGTGCGAGCTTCGGCTCCACAAACTCCGGACTGGCTCCCGCCTTCGTGCTCAGCCAGGGATTTCCAACCTACCCCCTGGGAGGCGACACCAACCGGCTGAATGCTTCCTTTGGGTCGGTTCCCGTCGGCAGCGTTCCAAATTCCAGTCCGACCTTTGTTGATCGCAACTGGCGAATCGGCTATGCCGAAAACTTCGACCTGTCTGTTCAGCAGAGTCTTAGCCCAACCATCGTCCTGGAGGTAGCCGGCCAGGCTTCGCTGGGTCACAAGCTGCCCATCAACAACTGGAATCTCAATGAAGTTCCGCCCCAGTACTGGGGAATGTCGGGGGCGAACTACATCCACAGACCCTTCCCGCAATTTAACAATGTAACTGACGTCAAATATGCAGAGGGCAACACCTCCTACGATGGCGGCTATATCCGTCTCGATAAGCGCTTCAGCAAAACGCTGGACATTATCGGCAACTTTAACTGGGGCAAAGCGCTTGGCTTCATGGGCGGTTCCATCTACTACCCACAGCTCAGCCGCAGCCAGATTGTCTACGACGAGGCGAACGGAGCCACCGGCGTCCCCGGCAAGTTAGGACTCGTTGCCTGGACCTACACTCTGCCCTTTGGTCCGGACCAGTCGCATTTCAATCACGGACTGGCAGGTAACCTCCTCGGCGGATGGGACTGGAACGGCATTCTCAGCGCTCATTCCGGCCTGCCCTTCGATATTCAGTCCGGCACAGACTCTCTGAATGGCAACAGTCCTCTCGGAAATCGCGTGAACCTTGTCGGTTCCGTCACAAAACGATTTCCGGCCCACTATCTCAGCGCGTCCAATTTCGCAGCGCCCGCCGAGGGTACCATCGGCACCTTCTGCTGCTCGCGTCTCTACTCACCGAATAACGTGCAGTTGAATTCCACGATTGGTAAGAACTTCCAGCTCCACGAAGGTTACCGGTTGAGACTGGTCGCGGAATTCTTCAACGTGTTCAATAGTCCCCAGTGGGGCATTCCCGATTCGACCCTCACCGATCCGGGATTCGGCACGATCACCGGAGCCAGCGCCAACTCCGGCGCCAACGTCTCGAATCCGCAGGACGGCGCGCGTATCCTGCAGCTGGGGGCGCGCATTGACTTTTAGCCCAACACTGGAGGATTAAGGATGAGCCCGGCAAAGAGCTCTGCGGACGAGACCCTCTGCCGGCCGTCCTTTAGGTGATGGTCGCTTCCCTGGCAGGCAGGTTACCGCACCGATTCGGCCGCCCGGTCGGCAGACCGTCGCCCCCGTGCAGCATCGCTTTTGTCGCCGTTTTGCTGATGTTCTCATTCACCGGCGTCTCCCAAACGGAACCGCCGCCGGCCTCGCCAGCCTCTTCCATGCAACTGGAAAAGCTGGGTGCGGCGGTCCGTACTTTTCCCAACTCTTTTTCCGCCCACATGGCCTACGGCACCGCCCTTTCCGATCAGGGTCAGTTCACCCGGGCCCTCGCTCAGTTCGATCTTGCTCTCAGGCTGCAGCCGAATAATCCGGCGGCTGTGGGCGATCGCGGCCTCACCTTTCTTCGCCTGGCCCTGGCAAATCAGGATCGGGATTCCCTTGCATGGTATCGGCAGCTCAGCAGCGCCCAGGAGTCGCTGACGCGCGCCCTTCAGCTCGATCCGCAGCTCCCGGAAATGCACGGCGACCTCGGGCGCCTCTATCACCTCACCGGAGATCGCGATGCGGCCGTCCGCGAGTTTCGCCTGGAATCCGCTCTTCATCCTGACTCGGCTGAAGCGTGGAATAACCTCGGCACCGCGCTCGGCGAAGCGAAGAACTACGACGAGGCAATCGCCAGTTACCAGAAGGCTCTCGCCATCGACCTGCAATGTACCTCCTGTCTGCTCAATCTCGAGAGCGCCATCCGAAGCCAGGACAGCCGGGTAGCGGCCCTGGCGCGG
Organism: Acidobacteriaceae bacterium; assembly: GCA_049585375.1. Lineage (GTDB taxonomy): Bacteria > Acidobacteriota > Terriglobia > Terriglobales > Acidobacteriaceae > Palsa-343. The sequence goes on along the minus strand of JBAUZR010000239.1, from coordinate 1,081 downwards.
TACAAGGCGCAGGTCGCGCAGTCTCCGCGCTCTCCCCTGGCGCACCTGCTTTACGGCATGGTCCTCACTGCCGACTATCAGGACGATGCCGCAATCACGGAGCTGAATACTGCCTTGCGGTCTGTGCCCAGTCTCGCCGCTGCCCACTTCTATCTGGGAAACCTCGAGCGCCATCGCGGCAACAGAGCCGCCGCCGAAGCCCAATATCGCACGGCCGTGGCTCTCGAACCCCGCCGCGGAGAGTTCTATGAGGCCCTGGCAACTGTCCTGCTCGAACAGAATCGCGACCAGGAAGCGGGCGACGCGCTGCAGAAAGCCCTGGCGCTGGAACCAAACACCCCTTCGCTGCACTATAAGCTGGCGCAGATTCTTCAGCGCTCCGGCCGCACCGCTCAGGCCGCGCATGAGCGCGAGATCACCGACCGCCTGGAGCGGGCGGACCAGGCCCAGGCGCAGTTAGCCCTGGATATCAGTCTCGGCATCGGATCGCTGCGCTCAGGCAACCCCGCCGACGCGGTCTATCACCTGCGCGCCGCTTTGGCGCTCGCCCCGAATCATCCGGAAACCAACTTCTACCTGGGAATCGCCCTTTCGCAGACCGGCGATGCATCGGAATCTTTTCAAGCCTTCGACAAGGCGCTCGCTGGGAGGCCGGACAGCGCCGAGTTTCACTATAACTATGGCATTGCCCTATGGCAGGCAGGTCGCGCGGATGCGGCGATCGCACAATTCCGGCGAACCCTGCAGATTGCGCCCGAACACGCGATGGCCCATTGCGCGCTCGGCATGGCGCTGGTGCGCAAGGGCGGCTTGCAGGAGGGAAAGACCGAAATCGCTCGCGCACAGCAACTCGGAGCCTGCGCTGAGCACGCGCCGGTGCCCTAAGACATAACGGGGCAGCGCAGTCCGCTTTCGTGCTCGGGTCGCCTTCTCCCGAACCCGATTACGCGTTTTTTCTTCCAATTGTGGAAATCCTGTCAACCCCTCTCCGCCCAAACCAAAGTACCGTTTTCCCGTTAAGTCCTTTCGTCCCATTCCGCCATTCGTAACCGTGACAGGTGCAAAACCTGGCAGTAAACCC
>JBAUZR010000238.1:0-8186 GCA_049585375.1 Acidobacteriaceae bacterium | reverse complement strand
CCTCCGGGTAGCGGGCTTGGTGCTGCCTGACCATAGGAGCGAGAACGGACCTCTCCCCAGCCTGACATCGATTATCACTTAAGCCTCAAAAGTACCAATATTTCTACCATACAACTTAAGTGACCATCTCTCGTGAGCGGCTTGCTATACCCGCTGTATGGTGATGTCGTGGAGTCCTCGTCCCAGCAATGCCCGCAACTCACGGTCTACCTAGATAAGTCAGCGCTGCGAGCTTTCATGGGGCTTAGCAGCAGCTATGAGCCGATCGACGTTAGGCTGGAAGATGGAGTCCTCTGGATCGGGGCTGGACGACAGGCCGGTTATCAACTGCGGTACATCACTCATGCCAGTAGAGAGCGACTGACCGATGGACTCCAAAGCGCAAAATCGTGGGCAATCATATTCTCAATCCTCCTGGGCATTTCTATCATCGCGCTAATAATAATAGCCGAGGCCGTGCCGACCCATACTCCGCTTCGCGTATTGGCGGCGATCACAATCGCATTCCTGCAGGGAGCATCTTACCTGGGGTGCCTGATCAACTATATGAGACTGCTCTGGAAGGTAGATCGAGCAAAGAACTACGTACTGGTCATTGAGTATCGCGGCCGACCGCTCAGGGTACTAACCAGTCGCGATAAAACCGCAATAGGGGATCTTGTTGGCATGATACTAGAGTCGACTGGCAGACCTCCGCATGACACATCTCATAGAGATCCAGCCGCCTACTATGATTTCCGCTGGGCACAGGGCATACAGGTCGGCGACGACAATTCCCAAGGTAATGCCTGGACCTCGTAGCCGGGAAGAACCGCGAGCCTATCGCGGCCCAAGAGGGCTAACCGACATTGTGGGCTATTCCATCGTCCGCTTGGTGACGGCTAAATGTCGTGCACGGACTGGCTGGCGCGGCGGGTCGGTCCGAAGAGGCCGTACGCTCGGCGCGTCGGCCCGGGCCGCGCGGCACGGGGCAGGACATGGGGGAAGGGCAGTCGCGGACTAGACAATTCCTTGCCCAAAAATGGTTCCTCTATGCACACACTATTTCCGCAGAATCCAGCGTATCTATGATTACTATTCAGGCGGCAAGGACAATTTCGCCGCCGACCGGGCCTTCGCCGATGAGTTGCTGACCCAGCAGCCGCAGTTGCGCGCCAACGCCCCGGCCAATCGTGCCTTCATGCGGCGCGTGGTCCGGTACGCCGTGGCGGACGGGGTGACCCAGTTCCTCGACATCGGCACCGGGCTGCCGACGGGAGAAAACGTTCACGAGGTCGCCAGGTCGGCGGATCTTGGCGCGCGGGTCGTCTACGTGGACAATGACCCGGTGGTCGCCGCGCACGCACGGACGATCCTCGCGTCCATGCCGGGCGCCACGTTCGTGCTCGCCGACATGCGCGAGCCGGCCGGCATCATCGCGCAGGCGGGCGCGTCGCTCGACTTCACCCGGCCGGCCGCCGTGCTGTGCATCAGCCTGCTGCACTTCGTCCCCGACGACGCGCAGGCGGCCGCCATCGTCGCTGCGCTCACCGAACCGCTAGCCCACTGCCCTTAAATATTCGGAGAAATGTCCTACTCTGGGAGATTCGATTTTTCGATGGTGATGGTGTAGCTGACGTTCTCGGTATGGCCGTTGCGGCGTTCGGCGGCGGTCCTGGGGGATGTCCGCTGGCGTCCGGGCCGGTGGCGCGGCAACCCGGCGATGTCGTCGATTAGGGCTTTGACCTGGGCTTCTTCGGGAACGGGGCGGCGTCCGCAGTGCGGGCAGCAGGCGTCGGCCGTGACGCGGTCGCGGATGAGGGCGAGCGCGGGGGCGAACGGGATGAGCCGCGGGTCGGTGCCGGCCTGGGCAGCGGCGCGGGCGACCGCGGTGGCGGCCATGTTATGGATGAGGAGCAGGCCCCATGCTTCCTGCCGGGCGAGCGCGGGAGACTGGCCGCGCAGCTCGCGGCGGCCACCGCGGACGGTCGCCTTCAGGTGCAAGAACGCGATTTCGATTTGCCACCTATGGGCATATAGTTCAGCGATCTCCCAGGCGGGGAATTCCTCGTGGTCCAGGAGCGTGGCCAGGACCCGGATCCGGGTGGTCTTGGACCGGCCGCTCACGGTCCGGGTCACGATGGAGAAGGTGACCAGGCGGGCGATCGTGTCCGGCAGCCGCGGGGCGGCATGGTTGCGGGACTCCCGCCGGCGCCGGGCCAGCATCCCGCCGGACTCGCGCATCACGACCAGCTCCGACCCGTCGGGGAGGACCTCCAGGGTCCTCGCTGGCAGGCTCTTGCTGTCGTTCTTCCAGCGCCAGACCAGGTCAGCGCCGGTTCCGGCCGCCGCGAGATACCGTTCCATCGACGGGAGCCCCCGGTCGGCGAGACTGACCATCCCGCTCCGGAAAGAGCCAAGGAGCCCGTCAGCCAGCTCGTTCTCGCCCTGGTGATAGGCGCCGGCTTCCGCAGCGATCCAGCGGCGGCTGGCCACGCGGACGTGCCCGACGATCCGCAGCAGCGGCCGGCCCGCCTCCGAGGAGGACCCGAATTCGCAGGCCAGCGCGTCGTTGCGGTCCAGTTCCATCGTGGTGCCGTCGATCGCGGTGACCTCCAGGCCGTGCCACAGGACCGTCAGCCCGAGCTCCGCGTCGCCGGTTTCCGCGTCGATCTCGAACAGGCGGCGCAGGGCGTGCTCGCCGAGCCGCTCCCTCGCCTGGGACAGGGCGCTGGCCGTCGGGACCGGCCCGGGCCAGAACCGCAGGCCGGGAATGCCGAAGGCCCTGGCCAGCACCCGGTCATAGCCCTCGCCGGGGAACAGGCACCCGACCAGCACGCACACCAGGGTCACCTTCGCGTTCAGCGCCGACTCGTACCGGCCCGAGCCGGGCGCCTCCGCCAGCGCCCGCCCGATCGCGTCCCGCCCGAGAAGCTCCTCCAGCAGCCCGCCCCGGTCCAGCTCATCGACCCATTCCGCCCAGAACCCGGGCCCGGCCGCGACCCGCGCGGCGAGCTCATCCGGCACCGAACCGCCAGACAGCGGGACAGAAGGCATGGCAGAATCGGCACTCAACAAGGCTCCAGGTGATGGTCCGGACGGTCTCAGCAACCCCGTTCCTACCTGGAGCTTTGTGCCGTTTCAGGCACTCCCCGGAACCATCACGCTCCCGCTATCAACCTGCAGCCAGCTCGTTACCATCAGCCAGAAATCAGACACTAAGGGTCATAAGTTCAAATACTTTAGGGCAGTGACCGCTAGCCTCCGGGAGCCTGCTGGCGTTCACGCACTGGAAGTACCTGCCCAGCGATGAGGATATTCGGCCCAGTTCTACTCGGGGTCGGTGGCCGCGACCACGCGGCGTGGCGAGGCGGACCTCACCGCACTGGTGCCCGCGGGCTGGGACCTGGTGGCACCCGGCCCCGTCCCGGTCACGCAGTGGGGGCCGCCAGCCGACGGCCCGGCCGCAGCGGAGGGAATCCGCTTTTACGGCGCGGTGGCACGCAAGCCGTAGGCGGCCTGGGGGCCGACTTCACAACACCTCGCACGCCCCCGACCCTTGCAGAACAACCGGTCGGGGGCGCTTTCCGGTTACCCCGCATCAGGGGCCATTCAAGGGAAAACTAGGATAACCATCGCTAGAATCGAAAATGCTGCCGCCCCGCCAAGATACAGCGAGGCCTTCAGCCAGATGTCGTGCCACATATCCATGCGGCGCTGCTCGCGTGCTGCCGGGTCGCCACCGCTGGAGAGCGCCGCCTTATCAATGAGCTCTTTCTTGGCCGCTAGCGCCGTCCACAGGCCGGCCGCGACCACCGAGCTGGCGAAAGAGCACCACAACGCGAAGGAATGGACCGGGCGGCCGGGGACGGCGTAGATCGTGGTGAAGGCATTGACACCGTACGAAAGGAATACGGCCGCGATGAAGACCATCAGAGTGGCTGGTATCACTGCGGCGGCGTTGCTGACAAGCCGCTTGATCGCTGTCACGACCGGCCGTATCCGTCGACGTCCTCACTGAATTGTTCTTCGGCATTTTCTAGAGCCTCAAGCGCGGTGTCAAAGTCAGCCTCGCTGCTAATGCTGAGGACTATCTGCCGCAACTGGCCGCTGACCTCGCGGAATCGCGTTTCCTTCTCCCGTGCGCTGACAACCGCTTCCTGTGCGCGCAGGCGGGTCTGTGCACCAAGCCTGATGGCATCGGACAGGTGCTCTTCCGCCGCACGCAGCTCACCCTCAAGTCGCTCTGAGTGAATACGATGCCAGTCACGGAACCGCTGCCGCAGGGTCCATCGGTTTAGCCGTAGCGACTGAGAGAGCTCGCCTGGCCTGGAGGTGATCGCCTCCTCGACGACTCGCCGCAGGTCAGGCAGACTGAGGTCGCGCTTGATGATGAGCGCTTCGACGTCATAGCGTTCAAAGATTCGTTTCCCGACAGAACCCCCAGGCGGACTGCCGGTGACGACGATACGCTTGGTCGCCGGGTACCGCAGGTACAGCAGATCCAGCAGTTCTCCGCCTTCGCCGTCGCCGTCGCCGTGCAGGTTCAGGTCCACGAGCGCAACGGCGTAGGCGGGTTCAGAATCGAGGAGATCAACTGCGGCCTGGAGCGAGCCAACCGTGTCAACATGATGGTCTCCCAGTTGCTTTGTGATGTAGTTGCGCCAGAACTCTTCATTCTCGACGTACAGGATTCGTGCCAACGAGACCCCCGGGTAGCTTAGTCGAAGTATTACCCGAAATCTGGCCGATGCTTATCCGCTAGGCGATATACGACGCCCTTGGCCGATGCGGTGCTATATCTGCCAACGATTTCCCTTACTCGATAGCGACCGAGGAGGAGGCCGCTACTCCCGGCGACCATCTCCGCGGCCGCGTCGACGTGCTTGCCCGCGCCGAAGCAGGTGACGATCGGTTCGCCGCTACCGCGACTCCAGAACGCGCCGCAGGCGACGTCATTCAGCAGGCGAACGGCACCGTCGCCCCCGGGCACAAGTGGAGCGAAACGGCCGAGGAGGCCCTCCACGAGTCGGTACAACTCTCCTGCACCGCCGTTTATCAGAGAGCCACGTAGTACCATGTCATCCCAGATAAGCGGATCTGCACCCCCACGCAGTGCCGAATAGAGTTGCTTCTTGTCCTCGCCGAGTCCGCGTTTATACTGGGTGAGACCACCTGCTACAAGGTTGCGCAACTCGGCGGGCACAAAGGTGTTTTTCGCTATGGTGTCATAGGCGCTGAAGCTCTTGAGGGAGTCACGGATGATCGGGACTACATCTCGTCCGCTCCGACCGGTAACGACGATGATGCTCGTCGCATCACCGACTGCCCGGATCTTCTCCATGACACGCAGGCCATCGACGTTCCGGTCATCATCGATGCGCAATCCGATATCGACGATCGCGACCGCGAATCGCATCATGTCTATCTCGTTAGCAGCGTTCTCGTACGTGTCCGTGACCGTAATCCGGTCAAGGCCAGCCCGCCTGATCGCACGCTGATACACCTCGGACCAGCTGTGTTCGTCCTCGACCACTAGGGCGTTACTGTTGATCGCCATCATAGGTCACTCCGAAAACCGTTCCACTTCGCCGCGCATGGGGTTGGTTGCGACCGGTATCTTGACGCAAAACTCGGTGCCCATATTCTTCGTGGTCTCCACAGCGATCTCGCCATTCGACCGTGTAATGAAGGTGCGTACCCACCACAGACCCAGCCCGAGTCCCTTGCCCTTCTTCTTGCTCTTTGTCGTGAAATTGAGGTCAAATATGTGTGGCAGGATATCATCTGGAATCCCTGCTCCCGTGTTACGGACGGTCATTTGAACGTAGCCTCCGGGAGTGTCCGGGTGGATGAACAGCTTCGTCGACACGGTGAGTTCTCCACCATTCGGCATGGCGTCGATCGCGTTCTTAATCAGATTCTGCACGACGAGATCGAAGGAATAAACCGAAAGCTCGGGCAGATCGTCGCAGAATTTCGTCGTAACGACAATGTCAACCGGCGGGCGCAGTTCGTGGAGCACGTCGGCGACGCACTTGTTGACGTCGACGGTGTTGCCGTCCTGGCCCAGGAAACGCGTGACCTGGGCTGGCATCTCGAGAGTGCGGTCAGCAAGACGGAGGAGATCCGCAAGCTCAGCTAGGAGGAAATCCCTGTCCGGTGCACTCTCATCTACGGTCTCCTGCAACTCCAGTATCTTCGCGCGTAGAGCGCCCGCTGAATTGTTCAGCCGGTGAATAAAATTGCTCGTCTGATCGCCGATAGCTACGAGCAGGTCGTTCACATGGCGGGACTCCAAGGCGACTGTCACATCGTTGCGCAGCTTCACGAAGGCGAGCAGCGAGCGGATCTTGGCTGCGAAGCTCTCGAGCACAACCTCGTTAAAACCGCTGAAGGCATCGAGTTCCTCGCTCTCCACATTGAGCACCCCGATGATCACCTGATCGGCAGCCAGCGTGATGGGCACGGCTATCTCACTCCGGATGGCAGAGCCGAGCAACTGGACATACTGCGCGTCCTCCATGACATTCGGGACCGTCACCGTGCGGCGCTCCGTCACCGCACGACCTGACACGGACTCATGGATGGAGACCACTAGTCCTACGTCGGCCGGGTTGGAGCTGTGCAGGATCTCCAGCTCGTCGTCGTCCTTGCGGAATAGTATCTGCGCTCCGCTGAGCTCGACATGATGCAACTTGTGGAGTTCATCCATGACGCGCTGGAGGACCCGCTGGATGACCTGCTGGGTATCGTCCTGCGAGATGATCATCTGATCAACGTCCGCGAAGAGCGCCGCGCTGGCGAAGTGCTGCACGTTCTGCAGCGCGACAGCAGCCTGGGCGGCAATGGCCTCCATGATCCTGGTGTGCACTGGGCGGAATGCAGCTGCCTTCGCGCTCTCCACGCAGACCACGCCGATCGGGCTCCCTCGCAGGACGATCGGCACCTCGATGAGACTTCTGGTGGGGCTGCCGTGATGGCCTACGATGGGAACGTAGCCGTGTCTGAGCGGACTCTTCGGCAGGTCCGAGATGAAGACGGGGATCCCCTCTATCAAGCAGTTCCCGGCGATCGACCCGGGGATGGCTATCCGCTTGCCGATGTCCAGCCCATCACTGGAGTATGTTACTTCAAGGACTGCACCGCGTTTCAGCAGGATGGACACGTGCTCCGAGCGCAACAGCGCCCTAGTCCCATCGGTGATGAAGGACAACGTCTCGTCGAGGTAAAGCTCCTCCTCAAGCAGGCGCATATCGATGGAGTGAAGGAGTTCCAGTTCTTCCTCGCGCAACAGGAACTCAGCCCTAAGCTCTCGCAGCAGATGCTGCCAGTCCTCCGGTCGTCGAGCCATCGCCGCACCTGTCTTTGACGCAAATCGTCGAGGGTGCCTTCCCTCCCTTGGCCGGAATCTTAGCACCGTCTGATCATGCTTTGACGTATTGTAAGTTCCTCTTGCCGTCAACGGTGCGTTCCCGGTGAGGCGCGTGTGGCTTAATAGGCGATGGTAAGCACTGGGAATATTGAGACACAACTGGTGACGCGAATGCTCTTAGCTTGTTATTTAATCCATGTTGCGTGGGTCGTCGAGAGTTGCTTGCGCTGTGCGGCGTGTCGTGGTGACATGAGGCAATGCCGGTCAGCGTAGGTTGATCTTGCTTTGCCTGGCGCGTCGCTACGGACGGTTCTGGGTGGTTGCCGACATGATCGCGGGTTATGACGCGGGCTGGCAGTGTGGCTGGCGATCGTCTGAGCGACTGGATCTCCCTGGGCGTCCTGGCGCCCTGGTGGTAGTCGCGTAGTGACAGAGCCGATCACAGCAGCCAGGCAGCGACGGGTGGTCCGGCTCCTCGCTGGTCATATAGTAGTCGACTCAGGACGTGCTGCACGCGGGTACCAGGCGCGGCCGGCGGCCGGTTCGACCGCCAGGAGTGCGGCGGCCGCCACGATCGCGCACGCGCTAGTGAGGGCGTCGCGGCTCGACACCGCCCCCGCGACGGCACCGGCGATGGCGACGACGGGGCGGAGCAGGGTGAGCGGGCCGAGGATGACGATCATGGCGAGGTAGCGCTTGCGCCCACTGAGCGACCAGTAGCAGGCGAGTGCCAGGAGGACGACCAGCGCGTATGGGGCGTAAACAGCCAGCATCACGACCCCGGCGCGGGTGTCAGCCCCGAGCAAGCCGGGGGCCGCCAGGACGCTGGCCG
>JBAUZR010000237.1:0-5385 GCA_049585375.1 Acidobacteriaceae bacterium | reverse complement strand
TGCATCCTGCGATCAAAGCAAAGGTGGTGGTGATCGCGGCCGCAGCCACGATAGTTCTGCGCAAGACCATGGTCGATTTCTCCCCGGCAGGACAATAGAGGTGAACTTCCTGAGCGCCCTCATTCTACGCCGTCCATCTCCAGATTTTGCCTTGGGCGCAGAGCGGGGATGCATTATCCTCGGCGCATGTCCGACTCGGCCGTGCTGCTCATCGACTGCCCGGATCGTCCGGGGCTGGTCGCCCGCGTCTCGACCCTGCTGTATGAGCGGGGCGCGAACATCCTCCATGCCGACCAGCATCGCGATCAGGCGCTGGGACTCTTCTTCATGCGCGTGGAATGGGAGCGGCGCGATGCCTCAGGCGCGGCCTTCGATCTGCCGGCCTTCGAGGAGGCCTTTACGCCCATAGCCCGGGAACTGCGGATGAACTGGAGCCTGAGCTCGAGCGACCAGCGGCCGCGGGTCGCCCTGTTCTGCTCCCACTATCTGCATTGCATGGCCGACCTGCTGCAGCGCTGGCACAGCGGCGAGCTGCCCTGCGACGTGGTGCTGGTGATTTCGAACCATCGGGAGGTCGAGCCGCTGGCTACCTTCTACGGAGTGCCGTTTGTGCATGTGCCGGTCACCGCGGCGACCCGGGAAGCCGCCGAAGCGCAGCAGCTGGCTCTGCTGGCGGAGAAGCACGTGGACCTGATTGTGCTGGCGCGCTACATGCAGGTGCTTTCGGCGAACTTCGTCTCGCGCTATCCGGCGGCCATTATCAACGTGCACCACTCGTTTCTGCCCGCGTTCACGGGAGCGCGGCCGTACCACGCGGCGCACGAGCGGGGGGTGAAGCTGATCGGCGCCACCAGCCATTACGTCACGGAGATTCTCGACGATGGGCCGATCATCGAGCAGGACGTGGCGCGCATCTCCCACCGCGACCAGGTGGAGGACCTGATCGGCACCGGACGCGATCTGGAGCGGATCGTTCTGGCGCGAGCGCTGCGCTGGCGGCTGGAGCGGAGAATCCTGTGCTACGGGAACAAGACGGTCGTCTTCGACTGAGACGCCGGGCGGCGGTTCGGCGCAGCTCCTTATAATCAGCGAGTGGCTCTTGTTTCTGTTCAGGACCCTGCCGCGGCGCTGGCAACGCTGAACCGGCGCATTGTGGCCTGCGAGCGCTGTGAGCGGCTCCGGCGGCACTGCGCAGCAACCGCGGAGAAGAAGAAGCGGGCCTGGCAGGAGTGGACTTACTGGGGCAGGCCGGTGCCTTCGTTTGGCGATCCGGCGGCGCGGGTTCTCTTTGTCGGGCTGGCCCCTGGTGCGCACGGATCGAATCGGACGGGACGGCCCTTTACCGGCGACGGTTCCGGGGACTTTCTCTATCCGCTGCTGCACCGCGTAGGTTTCGCCTCGCAGCCGCAGTCGACGAATCGCGACGATGGAATGCGCCTTACGGATGCCTGGATCACTTCTGTGGTGCGCTGTGCGCCACCTGGAAACAAGCCATCGCCGGAGGAGATCGCCCGCTGCGCACCGTATCTCGACGAGGAGATTGCTGCGCTCGCCAACCTGCGGGTGATTGTCTGCCTGGGCAAGATCGGCTTCGATGGCGTGGTTGCGCATCTGGCGCGGACCGGTCAGATCGAACGGCGTGGCAGCCTGGTCTTCGGCCACGGCGTGGAATACCCAATCGCCGGGAACCGATGGATGCTGGCGAGCTACCATCCTTCGCTGCAGAACACGAACACCGGCAAGCTGACTGAGCCGATGATGCTGCGCGTCTTCGAGCGAGCCCGGAAGCTGGCCGACCGGTCACTGCGGTAATTTTCGCAGGCGAGGACATCTTCGCCGCATCTTCCCGGCATCCAGTGGTAGTGCCCCGGGGAGCGTCCGAGACTCCTGGCACAAAGGAAAATCGGCTCATGATTACAATTCTGGTGATTATCCTGCTCCTGATGTTGATTGGAGCGTTCCCCTCGTGGCCTTACAGCCGAAGCTGGGGCTACTATCCGAGCGGCGGCATCGGGCTGATCCTGCTCATAGTGGTTGTGCTGTTGCTGCTGCGGGTCTTCTGAGGCGCGCCTTCAGAGGAGAAGACTGGAGCGGGAGACCGGGATCGAACCGGCGACATTCAGCTTGGGAAGCTGACGTTCTGCCACTGAACTACTCCCGCTCGTTTATAATCAACAACTTACGCTAGGCAGCAATGACTTACTATCCAGCCGGTTGTCCCACTGCAGACCCAAAGGCGGGTTTTCTCTGTTTCCGCTGCTGCGCCGAGGGGCCGGTGGATAGTAGGCATAGACAGTACGATTGCTGTCCGCGCGAACCTCAAAAAGTATATCAAGGTGGCCGGTAGATGGCGCTTCGTTCCGCTCCTCAAGCAGACGGGGATTCCCAACCTGGCCACCGTGGTGATTCGACGGCGCCTCTTCCTTATCGAAGGGAGAGCGCGTAAATCTCTGAGGGTTGGTGACGACGGACGAAGATGATCGAACCATCCTGGGTCAGTCCGAACCAAGGGTCGATGCGACCCGCCATCCGGGTGAACTCTGACAGGTTGACGGCGGGCATGACGGAACCATCCTCCGGAGAAATGCGCACGATCTTCGGCTTGTCACCATTCGGGCTGCTTGCATAGAGATACCTCGAATCGAAAGACCAGTTGAGATTGTTGCCGTTGATGCCCTCGGCGAGCTTCTTCCAACGCGTCGCAGGCACGTTGGACAGAAAGACTTCCCGGGTCTCCGGCTGCAGAGCCGCAATGAAACGACCGTTGGGAGACCAACGGGCGGTTTCCAGCCCTTGCGAACCGGGAAGCGTGGACTCGCGACCGGTGGAGATCTCGATTTTGTGGATTGCGCAGGAGTTTGCTTCCTCGCACAACACGTTGCCATACGCTAACCATGCGCCGTCCGGGGACCACGTAGGCGCGCCCTGGTTATCCATGCCGGTGGATGCTTCGCGAACGTGGGTACCGTCTGCTGAGGCGATGAAGATGCGCCATGGCCGGCCTTCGAACTTCGCCATAAAGGCAATCCGCTTTCCATCCGGTGCCCAGCGTGGCAATTCATTGTTACTGTCGGCAATCGAAACTCTGTGCGCTTCGCTTCCGTCCCGCAGGCCGATCCAGACAGTGCGATCGAACGGATTCACCCAGGCGATTCTTTTCCCATCCCGTGAAAAGTCCAGGTCCACCGCGACGACTCCCGGCAGGTATGGCCGAAATACATGGGAGCCCATATCGAACGCGATGAGATCCGTCCAAACGACTGGCGGAGTGTCAGCCGGGTCTGCCGAATCGCTCAAAACGAAAAGTCTCTTGCCCATGGGATCGAGCGAGAGAGCACCGACGGTTCCGAGGAGTCGATTCATCTGCTCGAGACGGACCGTTCCGGAATGCAGAGCCCCCATCGGATGGAGATAGAGGATCCGATCCTCTGAGACACCGTTGCCGCTCAGGAAGGAACCGCCTTCTCGATCCTGTTTGGAAAGTGTGTTGCAGCAGTCGTCGATGGTAATGCCCAGCCGAACCAGTGAAAGGACAACCGGATTGTGCTCGCCCGCCAGGGCAAGTTGCCAAATTGCGGATTTACCAGTTGTTGAATCCAGAAGACTAAAGCGAAGGCCGGAATCGCCGCGCAACCACCGCAACACTCCAGGTACCTGGGGAAAGTTCTGCAGCAGCTGGACGCGAGCGCCCAGACTATCGGTCAGGTAGATGCCATTTCTATACGCGAACGCGATGTGACGACCATCAGGAGACCAGGTTGCGAAGTGGCACAGAATCGTCCCGACACGTCGAGAATCACGCCCATCAGCGGAGATGATCCATAGCTGACGTTCATGCTCCTGCCCTTCCGCGTCCAGAACCAGGAGATTTCTTCCGTCAGGCGAGACTTCTGTCGGGATCGCATCGACGAGGGGGGTCTGGATCAGACGAACGGGCCCGCCTTCGATCGAGACCGCGGCGAGTTGGGTTCTGGCGTTCCGTCGTTCGCCAAAATAGAGGGTCTTCCCATCCGTGACCAGCCCCTCCTTCTCATTACCATCTTTAGTAAGCTGAGTTAACGCTGTAAGCATCAGTTGATGGGTAGTTGTTATTGAATATGTAAACCCACTCGCGATTACCACGAATACGGTACCTAATACTGACAAACAGAGGAGCTTCGCCGCCCGAGACGACGGATACCTCGTTCCGTTGGTCGATGCAACCACGGGAGACGTCTGCGACGAAAGGTCGGCCTGATTAGCTATCCTGGTATTAACACTCTGTGTATGATCCTGCGAAGGAAGCAACGAAGTGCTCTCTGAACCCTGCCGCATCCATGCGTCGATCTCGCTGCGGTAGGCATGCACCGCCTGTCGTTGTCCGACTGGGATTCGGTGTACCGGAAGACCAGCCCTCTGCTCCCAGCGAATCACGGTCCGGACATCCCGACCTACATAGGCGGCAATCTCCTTCCAGGAATTCAGGCGGTCATGACCGGGAATCTCCGGCGCCATGCGTTAAACCTCTGTAAAAGCGGGAACGGCATTAATACAGCTGCTACAGGTATTTACAGATAAATGTCATTCAATGACATCTGATGACATATTCCACCAATTGCCGCAGTCTAGCCTTTCATGCGCTACTGAACAAGGACTTTTGTAAGTTTCACCGTTCCAGGAACGGACCTCCCTCCTTATCAATTGGGCTGCCCTCAGGATGTGCTTCTTTCTTCCGTGAGCGGCAACAAACAGGCAGGTGAGGTCTTGAGCAACGCAGGGGGAGCGGATATTTCAGTTCGGGTTCTGATCGCTGATCGCGATCCGATGAGCAGTGCGCTCCTGGCCGGAGCACTGGAGAACGAGGGCATCTGTAAAGCGCTCGCGGTCCTGCCCGCCGACCTTATGCAGACTATTGCCAGGACACAGGCCAGGCTTGTGGTGCTTGGGTCAGATCTGCGCACCGAAAAGAGAGACGGCTTCGCCCTGGCACAGGCCGTGGCCCAGGCGCATCCCAGAGTCGCCCTCGTACTCCTTCTTCCACGGTCTTCGCGGGAAGCCGTGGTTAACGCGTTCCGCGCCGGGGCATGGGGGGTATTCCCGAGAGATCGGCCAATAGGTGATTTCCTCGATTGCATCCGCCGGGTTAAAGACGGTTTTCTATGGACCTCCGGACAGGAAGCGGCGTTTCTTCTGGAGGCCGTCAGGTGCCTTCCCCAGAACATGCTCTCTGCCCTGAGCGCGCCCAGCCTGAGCGAGCGGGAGTTAGAAGTTGCACAACATGCCGCGACCGGCAAAACCAACAAAGAAATCGCCCGCGAACTGTCACTCAGCGAACATACTGTCAAGAACTACCTGTTTCGCTCGTTTGAAAAGCTCGGGGTTTCGAGCCGGATCGAGCTGCTTTTC
>JBAUZR010000236.1:0-2511 GCA_049585375.1 Acidobacteriaceae bacterium | reverse complement strand
CCTAATATGCGATCACTTCCGGAACGTGTGCTCATCGTGGGCCTCCGATGTTAGTTAACGTGCTATTGCTTCTTTGACTTGGGGAACAGATGTCATGAGTCGGAGCGGTGAGGGCGCCGCCGCACGGCCGGCGGTATAGGTGATACAAGTGAGAACGACGGTGTTGTAAGCCATGGCGTCCGGACTCCATAACTGTCCGGTGAACTGACCGTGCAGCACATACGCGAGCAGAACAGCCGCCGCCGCGGCACCTTCAACCGACGTCAACGAGAGTTGGGAGATGCGCAAGACGAAGCTGCCCACCACGAAGAAAAACCATCCGATGCCGACGGCACCACCGACAAGCGCCATATCCAGCAGATCGTTATGGCAGTGCTTAATATCCGATCCCGTCTCTGTGTACAGCATCTGCGCCATCGCATCGAACCCGGAGCCAAGAGCCTGCTGCGCCGGTGTGCCGTCGATGTAATGGTCGGCGGCTATTTTCCAAAAGCTGGCCCGCCCCGATCCGGCTTCGTCAGGATCCTGAAGATCACTCCAGCGGGCGAGGAGTACATCGGGATGAATGAACGCCGGTGCGACCGCTGCCCCAAGGGTAATCAGAAGAAGAAATCGCGTCAGCCACTTGCGTCGGACATCACGTCCGAGGAAGAACCACCAGAAGATATACCAGACCAAAACCGCGGTCAGGGCAACGGCCCCCGCGCGGGCATACGTCAAAATGCACGCTATGCAGCACAGTCCAGCCAGAGCGGGATACAACCACCCATCGCGTTTGCGGCCAAGATACAGGAGGGTGATGGTACCGCAGACTAAGAGACCGGTAATGTATTTAGCCGTATCGAACCAGCCGGACGAAGAGCGAACCGAATCGTCTGCGTAATAGTTCAGGCCGCCATGCACGAACCCCGCCACGACACAGGCTGCCGTAACCACGGCACCGGCTGCGAAGCCCCGGAGCAGTATCTCAGCGCCGTCCGTGTCAGAAACCAGGATGGATGCCGCGATCCAGAAAAGTACCCAATAACTCATCTGCCCATAGGCACTTACACTCTGCATGGACAGAGTTCGGGTCGTGATGATTTCTTTGGTGCACGCCATCGCCAGCACGGCCAGAGCTCCAGCCGCGGCCAGAGGAATGCGGCTGATCAGGTTTCTGTCCCTGATGATTTGCCAGGCAATGAGCGCGAGGAGCGCAAGAAGAAGATGACTTCTGACGATCTGCAGCAGACTGAATGGCCCGAAGCTGATACCCAAGGCATTGTTCAGCTGCGCCATGATCGCATCGCAACTCGGAAGGGCCGCGAGCACATGCAAGACACGACGGTTCGCAATAGCGGTGCGGCAGGATGTCACAGAGATTCCTCACAAATGGCGGAGCATGGAGACGAGTGGCCGGATTTTCGAACGATCCGCCGGTAAGCCGCGGCCGCAGAGAAGCGTGGCTAACTCCGCAAGTTCACATGGATCGCGCAGATCGGATGTTCTGAGCGAGAATCCTCATACCCTGCCGCTGAGCCGGATTACCGCCGTGGATTTCCCCGGTTGGTATGGCGCTTCGAACAACGCTGCCCATGGCGGCGATCGCATTCCGTCCCAGCCGCACACCGGGTCCCAGAGTCGAGCGCGATGCTACCCACACCCCGTCTTCCAGAACGATAGGAGAAGCCGTCATCGAGAAAGAGGGATCTTTCCAGTCATGATTGCCTGTGCACAAGTAGCAGGCCTGCGACAAACAGACATTGGAACCGAGCGTGACCTCTGCGAGATTGTCGATCCAGCAATCTTCTCCGATCCAGCTGTTGTCCCCGATTAGCAGCTTCCAAGGGAACTTAACCCGGACGCCGGGCTTGATAATAACTCCGCTGTCGATTGTTGCGCCGAAGAGCCGCAGGATGGTGACTCTCCACTGGGATCCAGGAACCCACGCGTTACGCAACACGGGCAACCCAACCATCGCCCAGAGCAGCTGTATGAAATGGCCTCTACCGGGGATATTTTCGTTTTTCCGGAATGAGCCAAGATCGATGGAAACAGACGCCTGCCCGTAATCTTCGGCGGAGATCGCCCGGCTTAACGAATTATCGATCTGAGGGTTCATGGCAGTTATGCTCTCCGGCTGCGGGGGGTATGCTTTCCCCGGGTCGCGTCATCGACCTCACGCCTGCGCTCGAGAATGAAGACATTCCGATGAAGGAATCCTTCTTCCAGTACCGGCACGCGAACCATCAGGCGGCCGACGGCGGCCAAAGCCCGATGCCAGGACGACGGTCTTTCGACGACGGTCCGTCCGATGCTGCCGATCGGAGGCCGGCTGTGTCTGACAATTCCGAAGCCGATTTCCCGCACCAGCCCACGGAAACGGGTGAGGGTCAGCCCGTTGATCGTGTTGCAACGCTCCCATTCGCGCAACTCCAGGTGGCTGCGACGATACCAGGAGGCATCGTCTCCGCGAGACGCCACAATTTTGTTGTAGGCTGAAATGAGAGTCGATCCGGAGAACAGATACTG
>JBAUZR010000235.1:0-5505 GCA_049585375.1 Acidobacteriaceae bacterium | reverse complement strand
GAGGAACCGATCATGGCAACAAGTTCGCGGCAGGAAACGTCCGCATCGATTCGCGTTGTGCATCCGCAGGAGCAAAGCCCCGAGACATTGCAAACTTCGGGATCGCTGAGGTTGTCGGCCATCTCGGCAATGCACAACGTCTCTTCGTCCTTATGGGCCGGGACCTTTGTGGTCGAACCCTCAGCAAAGACGGGGATTCATCATCACGGCAAACAGGAGACTGTGGTTTATGTGCTCGAGGGCGAAGCGCTTGTGCGCTGGGGCAGTGATGGCGAAAATGCCGCAACCGTAAGGGCCGGTGACTTTCTGCATGTGCCGGCATGGCTTCCGCACCAGGAACTGAACGCGTCAGAGGACAAGCCGTTTCGATGGGTCGTTGTGAGAAGCACCTCGGAGCCGATCGTGGTGAATCTTCCCGATGATTTCTGGCAAGCAAAAGCGCGCGACAATTCGGATCGATAACGCGGGATGCCCGGTGCGGGCATTGGACGCGGACTAAACCCTGGGAAGCTGAGCGCGGCTCCAGTCACCCCCGAGCGCTTTGATCAGGAGCACGCTGGCTTCGAGCTGGCGGCGGAGGATGTCGATATCGTTGCGCTCGTTATTGAGTGCGGTGGTTTGTGAGGTAACGACCTGGAGGTAGGTGTCGACACCGCCCTGATAGCGATTCATGAAGAGCTGCAGGGTCTGCTCGGCGGCGGCTGTCGCCTCGTGTTGCTGGCGGGATTCGTTGGCCAGCACGTGCAGCACGACGAGATTGTCCTCGACTTGCTGGAAGGCGCTCAGCGTGGTTTGCCGGTAGGTGGCAACGGCACCATCGTAGCCGGCGAGCGCGGATTCTTTGACGGCATGACGACGGCCGGCGTCGAAGAGGGTCTCGGAGAACGATGGTCCGACCGCCCAGAAGCGGCTGGGCCAGTTGAACCAGTTCAACGCAGAAGTGCCTTCGAAGCCTGTAGCGGCTGAGAGGCTCAGGGTCGGATAATACGCCGCCTGGGCAATGCCGATCTGTTCGTTGGCAACATCCATACGGCGCTCAGCGGCAGCGATATCGGGGCGTCGTTCGAGAAGATCGGATGGAAGCGTTCGCGGGATATCAGGGAGTGCCGGAGGTTTGCTGTTCAGCGGGAGCGGTGGCAGGCTGAAGGCAGCGGGCGGCTTACCGGTCAGAATGGCGATGGCATGCTCATATTGCTGGCGCATGGCGGTGATGTCGGAGTCCATCACCTGAGCATCCCGCAATTGCGTCTTCGCCTGGGCCACGTCGGACATGGGAGCGACGCCTCCCTGGAAGCGGTTTTGCGTGAGTTGCAGCGCCTGGCTGTATGCCTGGACGGTATCGTCGAGGAGCTTTTTCTGGGCGTCGGCGCTGCGCAGCTCGATATAGTCGATGGCAAGCTCGGCATGCAGGCTCAGGCGCATGGCGGCGACGTCACCTGCGCTGGCCTGGGTTTCTTCTTTAGCGGCCGCCACGCTGCGCCGAATGCGTCCCCACAAGTCGACTTCCCAGGAGGCCTGGAGCGGCAGAATGAAGTCGCCTTCTCCTCCGTTGGCCAGTGTGGAGGTAAAGTACGGCTGGTTGCCGGATTCGCGCACGGTGCCGATCCCCGGAGCAATGCCGATGGTGGGCGCCTCGAAGGAACGGTTGTACTGAATCGCAGCGCGCGCCTGGATGTAATCGGCCTCGGCGATCTTCAGCGTCTGGTTGGCGGGGTCCACCTGATCTTCCAGTGCGTTCAACTCCGGATCGCCGTATGCCTTCCACCACGGACCGCCGGGCGCCGCATCGCCGGGCTGAGCCAGCGTCCAGCCATTCATGGGTTGCGCACCGGCCTGCGGCGCTTCCTTGAAGGCGGGAGTCATGGGCGCGGGGGGCACCTTGTACTTCGGTCCCACCATGCAGCCCGTCAGCACCAGCAGGCCGGCGAATGCGAAGCGTGAAGGCTTCATGGGCGAGAAACTCCCGCGACCTGTACCCGCTGGCCGGATTCCAGGGAATCGGCAGGCGAGAGAATCACCGGATCGGTCGGCTTGAGGCCCGTCAATACCTCAACGCTGCTGCCGTAGTCGTGACCGATGGTGATGGGCACAAGCTGGGCGCGTCCGTTGCGCACCACGCCGACGCGCAGACCTTCGGAACGGAAGAGCAGGGTATTGGAAGGAATCGTGACCGCCCCGGGCACCGGCGGAACCGTGAGGTGCACGAAGACGTAGGCGCCGGGGCGCAGTTTGCCGTCAGGGTTCCGGAGGTCGACTTCGACGTTCAGGGTACGGGTGGCGGGGTCGATGGCGTCCGAGTTCCGCACCACGGTTCCGGCGAATCTCTGGCCAGGGTATTCGTCCAGCGTGAGGATCACCTTCTCGCCGTTTCTCACGGCCTCGCTGTAGATCTCAGGAACGGGGATGTAGACGCGCAGCGTGCTGATGGAAGCGAGATCGAAGAGCTCGCGGGAAGGCGAGTTTTCGCCGGCCTGAATCAGGTCGCCGATATCAGTGTTGCGCTGCGTGATGACTCCGTCGAAGGGCGCGTAGATGCTCTCGTAGGACTGGAGCTGCTGGAGGCGGCGAACGTTGGCTTCGTTGGAGGAGAGGACGGCCTGCTTCGAGGCCAGATCGCTCACAGCCTGATCCGTCTCCTGCCGGGAAACGGAGTTGGTCAAAAGCAGGTGCTGCCAGCGGGCGGCGGTAATCTGAGCCAGCTGCAGATTCGCCTGCGCGTTCTTCAGCTGAGCCCTGGCCTGATCCAGTTGCTGGTCCAGCTCGGGAGTTTCGATGGTAGCGAGCAGCTGGCCCTTTCTGACGTGCGCACCGATATCGAAGTACCACTTCTTCAAATACCCGCTGGTGCGCGCGTAAATCGGCGCATCAATATAGGGCTGGGTATTGCCGGGCAGGGAGATTTCCTCACCGGCCGATCCGACCTTAGGGTAGACAACGCTGACCGAGGGGACAGCGGAAAGCACTGTCTGATGGGCCAGCTTCGCTTCTGCCTGCGCGCGCGAGCGGATGCCGGAATAAATAGCGAGAGCGGCGACCGCCAGAACGACGATAGCGACGATCAGGCCACGGCGCCCGCTGCCGGGCTTCTGCGAGCCTGCGGCCGGAACGGCGGGCGGGTTCCCCACGGGGCTAGTTTCTTTGGTCTCGGTCGTCATAGGCATCTCTGTGAGCTACGCATGGGTCGTGTGTCCTTCTTCGTCGAGAGCGAGTTGGGCGTCGGTTGCGGATCCGCCTCCGTGCAGCAGCGCAAAGACGGCCGGCACAAAGGCGAGGGTGGCCACAGTGGCGCAAAGCAGTCCGCCGATGACAGCTCGTCCCAGAGGAGCGTTCTGCTCGCCCCCGTCACCGAGCCCCAGGGCCATGGGTATCATGCCGATGATCATGGCCAGCGCGGTCATCATGACCGGACGGAAGCGCGTCGCCCCCGCCTCGATAGCCGATCGCACTGCGCTGCCGTGGATCGCGAGACGTTCGCGGGCGAAGGTCACGACGAGGATGCTGTTGGCCGTCGCCACGCCCATGCACATAACGGCTCCCATCAGCGCGGGGACGCTGAGCGTCGTGTGGGTGAAGAACAGGAAGAGCACGATGCCGGCCAGCGCGGCGGGCAACGCCGTAATGATGATGAAGGGGTCGAGCCACGACTGGAAGTTCACCACGATCAGCAGGTAGACGAGAACAATGGCAAAGCCGAGACCGGTAAGAAGGCCGATGTAGGACCTGCGCATGGTCTGCACCTGGCCGCGCACGGTGATGAAGGTACCGCGGGGAAGGCCGGGCCGGTTGTGCGCCACGATGGCATCGACCGCTCGCGCGACGGAGCCCAGATCGCGATCCTGCACCGCGCCGTAAATATCCACGGTGCGGCGGAGGTTGTATTCGGTAATCACCGCCATTTCGTCGCCACGGTGAATGGAGGAGACATCGCCGAGGATTTCAGGCGTGTGATTACCGCTCGCCGTGAGCGGGATGTTCTGCAGATCCTGGAGGGACTGCATCCGGTACTGCGGCGTCTGCGCGACGAGGTTGTAGTTCACGCCGTTCTTATAGTTGAGATAGAACATGGGCGTGATCTGGAGGCTGCCGCTCAGGGTATTCAGCACACTGCTGGCGATGTCGCGCTCGGTGTAGCCGCCCTGCTCCGCCTTCGTACGGTCGACGTTGACATTGAGCGTGGGATAGTCGAAGGGCTGCTGGACCCGGAGGTCGACGAGTCCGGGAACCTGACGCAACTGCGTAAGCATGCGGTCGGCGATGGCATGACTGGCTTCAACGTTGTTGCCTTCGATCTGAACATCGATTGGGGCGGGCAGGCCGAAGTTGAGAATCTGCGTGACCATGTCCGCGGGCAGGAAATAGAAGGTGTCGCCGGTGAATTCACGGGGCAGCGTCCTGCGCAGCTCACGGACATAATTCGCGGCAGGGTGATGGTTTTCTTTGAGAGAAACCAGAATATCCGCCCCGTTGGCACCGATAACACCGGAGGTCAGGTGCATGGTGTTCATGCCGCTGTACGGCAGGCCGATGTTATCCAGGATGTTATCGACTTCGGCGGGTGGAATCGTTCTGCGGATGGCCGCTTCCACTTCATCGCAAAGCTCCGCCGTGTCCTCGATGCGGGTGCCGGTTGGCGCGTTGACGTGAAGAAGAATCTGGCCGCTGTCGGTGCTGGGGAAGAAATCCTGACCGAGCCAGGGAACGAGTGCAAAGACGGAGATACAGGTGAGGAGAAAGATGGGGATGAAGGCCTTCCGGTGCAGCACAAGACCGGAGAGGACCTGCCGGTAGCGAGCGCGAATGCTCTCAAACCCACGTTCAAAACTGCGCTGAAAGGCCACGAGTGGATTTGCTGAGAGGCGGGTGGGATCTTTCGGGCGCAGCAGGTACATGGCCAGCGTGGGGACCAGAGTGCGCGAGAGGATGTAGGACGCGATCATCGCGAAGACGACCGCCTCCGCGAGTGGGACGAAGAGATAGCGCGCGACGCCGCCTAACAGAAACATCGGCAAAAAGACGATACAGATGCAAAGCGTTGAGACCAGCGCGGGGACAGCGATCTGAGCGGCCCCTTCCAGAATGGCGGTTTCCAGAGGCAGGCCTTCTTCGAGGTAGCGCTCCATATTCTCAATGGTGACCGTCGCGTCGTCCACGAGGATTCCAACCGCGAGGGCCAGGCCGCCGAGGGACATGATGTTGATGGTCTGTCCGAGGAAGCTCAGGACGATCACCGAAGTGAGAATCGACAGTGGAATCGAAACTGCAATGATGAGTGTGCTGCGCCAACTGCCGAGGAAGAGCAGGATCATCAGCCCGGTGAGGGCGGCGGCGATGATAGCCTCGCGAATGACGCCGCTGACCGCTCCACGCACAAAGATAGACTGGTCGGCCAGGGGAACGATTTTCAGGTTGGGCGGAACCATGGTGGCAATGCGCGGCAGCATGGCGCGAATGCCCTTGACCACGCTCAGCGTTGAGGCGGTACCGGATTTGATGATAGTGATTAGG
>JBAUZR010000234.1:0-3987 GCA_049585375.1 Acidobacteriaceae bacterium | reverse complement strand
GTCCCAGTCCGTGTGGTGTCCTTTGGGGAAGATGAAGATGACGGGGCGTCCGTCGTAGGTCAGGTAGGCGTCACGACCCTCGGCGCTGGCGGCGAGGTAGGTATCGTGGAACATCTTGAAATCGGCGAGGGCCTCATCGGTCGCGCCCACCTCGGCATTCGACTCGTCGTACATCATGGCCACATGGAACTTTTCTTTGGCGGCGGTTTTCTGGACGAGAGCGTAGGTAATATCGTTAAAGGGATCGCGGTCGCCGTACCAGTCGACGACGAAGCCGGAGATTCCCATTTTCTTCGCTTCCTGGATCTGCTTTTTTACCTCTTTGGGATCGTGGGAGGAGTATCCGATGGAGATGTGGGCGGGGTGGCCCCACCACGGCTCGTAGACCGCCAGCAGCTCAGGCTGTTGGCCCGTAGCCCAGTGACGGGGCGGTGTTTGTGGAGCTGGCTGGGAAGAACATCCACGAAACAGCAGAAAAAGGGAAAGCAGTGCAAGTGTTGAACGTGCCATCACAGAGATACGATTTGGACGCTCAAAGCTGGAACACAGGTTGTCCGGCGTCCGGCGATTGCCGCTGCCAGTGAAGCAGCAGGGCGGGTCGCCCGCGCATCGAATGGTCTGACACAAAAGAGAGTTGCGGCCGGGACTGCAGAGGCGGCCGGCAATTCCGCGGATTTTTGTTTGCGGTACGGATTCCTTTGCCCTGGAGCGCCAATCGCGTGGAGAATCGCACGATCGAGAAACCCGGCACATTACATTCCCGCATCGTCTCCGGCAGCTTTGTGTTGCTGGTGGGCTCCGGCGTTGCCACGGCCACCAATCTTGCCTACAACATCGCCGTGGCGCGGTTCCTGGGACCCGCGGGTTTCGGACACGCGACCGCGGTTTACACGCTGCTCATCCTCATCTCCGCGGCCACGCTGTCGATTCAGATTGTCTCGGCCAAGATGGTGGCGCAGCAGACCACCCCGGAAGGGAAGAAGGCGGTTTATCACCTCTTTCACCGGGCCGGCTGGGCAGTCGGGATTGCGGTTGGGCTGGGGCTGCTTATTTTCCAGGGCCCCATTGCGAGTTTCCTGAATCTGCCCAGTCCGTCACTGGTGGCGCTCATGTCAGTTGGGGCGGCGTTCTACGTTCCGCTGGGCGCTCGGCGAGGGTATGTGCAGGGGGCGTGCGCCTTCCGGTCCCTGGCCACCAGTCTGGTGATCGAAGGGGTGGGTCGACTGGGCGGATCGCTGCTGCTGATCAAGCTGGGAGAGGGCGTGCCGGGAGTGATTGCGGCCAACTCCGCGGCTGTGATTGTCGCTTATCTACTGCTGATTCCTCAGCGCGGGCCCTCGATCCGCATACCGAACCTCCGCATCGAGGCGCAGCGCGAAACCATACAGGCACTGGTATTCTTCGCCGGCCAGGTGCTGATCAGCAACTGGAATATCGTTCTGGTGAAGCATTTCTTTGCGCCCAAAGGCGCCGGCCTGTATGCGGCCGTGGCCATGGTGGGACGGGTGATCTTCACCTCGTCGTGGTCGGTGGTCAACTCCATGCTTCCTCTGGTGGCCGGGACGCGCGCGGAAGATCGGCGCGGCTCGCGCGTCATTCTCACGTCGGTGCTGCTGGTGATGGGCATTGGCGGGATCATCGTGCTGGGGCTTCACCTGGCTCCGCCGTGGATCTGGACGACCTTCTTCGGGCATGGGTTTTCGCTGTCGGGACGATACGACCTCTCCTATCTCATGGAGATGTACGGCATCATGACGGTGGTCTATTGCCTGAGCGTGGTTCTGATCACCTACGAGATGTCGTACAAGATCGCGAACACCAGCTGGGTGCAGCTCGCCTTCAGCGGTGCGATCATCGCTGGTGTTTTCTTCTTTCATGCCTCGCTGCATCAGGTCATCCAGGTGCAGCTGGACCTGATGATCGGCCTGCTGGTAGTGGTTGCTGTGCCATTCCTGATCCAGGCTATCCACCCGAAGGCGCCTGCTGAAGAGGCTGGGCCTATCCGCTCCATGCGTCTGCTGCGCCGGGTTTCCGAAGACGAGGTGATCGCCGCCTTTCTTCACGGGGAGATCAACAACCCGGCGTTTCATGGGTATACAGACCTGCTGCACGACATCATCGTCTCCCCGAACTGCGAGGACCCGGCAGAGAATGCCAAGCGGCGTGCTCTGCTCTTCATTCGCCATTTCTCGCTGTGGAAGGAACTGCCTCGAGGAACGGAGTGGTACGAACTGCAGCTGCGCCCCGAGGATCTCAGTCAGATCCGCGTTTTTCCGCGTGCCCAGTGGCGCCGACTCGCGAAAGGGAATTTCTCCATCACCCGTATCGCCGAACTCGTGCGCAGTATGCCGTCGGGCTCGGATGACAATTTTCAGGCCAAGATCGCTGCCCTGCGCGACCGGCTGCAGGACGAAGAACCGGGCCTCGGTACGGTGATCCTCATCGGCCTGAACGAGAACGAGCCTTTCACCGTTCTGGATGGCAATCACCGGCTGCTGGCCGCGATGCTGGCCTCGTCTGAGCAGCTCGGCAAGCTGCGGGTGTTGTGCGGCCTTTCGCCACGGATGTCGTCGTGCTGCTGGTATAACACCAACCTTTTCACGCTTTTCCGGTACGGGAAGAACATCGTTACTCACGTGGCCAACGATCCGGAAGCCGAATTGGCGCGGCTGCTCCAGAGCGCCGGCTGATTCGAATGCATCTAATCGAAGCAAGGTTTTTCAGGTACCTCAAAATATGACCATCGGAAAGCGATCCGTCCTCGTGAAACAGCTGCCGTGCTCGTCGGATCTTGATCAGAGGCTGCTCTTCCTCGCAGAGGTGGAAGACTCCATGCCGCAGCGCCGGCCCTGCCTGGTGCTGGACTGCTCGTTGCTGCGGGAGCTGGATGAAGGAGCCCTGCACATGATGCTGCACTGTCTGGAGGCGACGCTGAAACGGAACGGCGACGTAAAATTGGCCGCTCTTCCACCCGCTGTGGGGGATGTATTTGCCACCGCGAGACTGGAGCGACTGTTCGATGTTTACGAGACGACTGCCGAAGCCGTCGCCAGCTTCCACAAGGCCCCGGACATGAGCGCAGCGGCGGCGGTAGCTTCGCTGCAGACCGCGCCGGTCGTGTAAGGAAAGATCATGCTCGAACTCGGAAAGAAAACCCCCGGAAAGTCGCACTCGCTTCAGACTTGCTGGACAAGCCGGCAGATCTGCCGGCTTCTCATCGCGCTTCTGGCAATTCCCCTGGGCGGAACGGCAAGCACCTTCGCTCAGCAAGCTCCTGCGCCTCCGCAGACGGCACCTGCGACCGAACCGGCGCAGGCTCCAGCGCCGTCAGCAGAGATCGCTTCCACGTCTCTACTGCCGGTGGATTTCTCCGATGCAGCAACTCCCGACGCGCCGCAACCGCAAAACGCGCCTGCGACTTCGCAGCAGCAGTCGAGCCCGCCGCCGCAGCCAGCTCCGCAGCAGCCTCTGGGCACCGCCGCTGCTCCCTACGAGCAACCGAACGGGATCACGGCTTCGCGTCCGGCGGGCGCGGCTATTGCTCCGGCCAAGCAACGGAGAACGCGGACCCTTGTGATTCGTGTGGCTGTTCTGATTGCCGCCGCTGCAGCCATAGGCACGGTGATCGGTCTGTCCAAGGCCAGTCCCAGCACCTCTCACTAACCGTACGTCAGTCCTTCAGGAGGAAGACGATGTCATCGGGTTCCACAACGCCGCGACCCACTCTGGTCAGTTTTTCGGGGATTGACGGGGCAGGGAAGAGCACGCAGATTGACGCCCTGCGCACGCTGATGAGCGGTGCGGGCCTTCAGGTTCGTGTGATTCCGTTCTGGGACGAGGTGGCGCGGCTGAAAAATGTGCGCGAAACCAGCGGGCACAAGATCTTCAAGGGCGACAAGGGGGTTGGCTCTCCGGATCGCCCCATCGAGCGTCGGGACAAGAATGTCCGTTCGCGCACGATGAGCTTGGTGCGCCTGTTTTTGTATA
>JBAUZR010000233.1:0-3675 GCA_049585375.1 Acidobacteriaceae bacterium | reverse complement strand
ACGCATGGGCACGTTGAAGTTCGGCGTCCACAGATCCCCGGGCCGCCGGAATTTGCCGTTCCAGGAGTGCGTATATTCGTGCGCCAGCAGATCGCGCCCGCGCACACCCGCCGCCCAGTCCGTGAAGTAGTTGGCCCGAGTGCCATCCTCACTCGACTGATGGTGCTCCAGTCCCTGCCCGCCCACAACGTCCGTGAGCATAAAGAGTAAGTCGTAATGGTTGTAGTGGTGCGACGCGAACAGCTTCTGCGCCTGGATCGCAAGGTTCTTATGATCCTGCAGCTCCTCTGGTGTGATCTCCAGGTCCTTCGCTTCGTCCGCCACGATATCCAGAAACACAGGATTGTCCGGCCCGGTCGAGAGGTCGACGCGCTTGAAATACTCCCCTGCGATCAGCGGAGAATCCACGAGCGTGTTAAGCGGCGTCTCTTTGAAGTGGACGGTATCGCCATCCTGCGATGCCGTCTCCAGCGCTGTCGCATACTTCCATCCGCTCGGCAGTTGAATATTCGGCTGGAAACGAATGTCCCGCGAGAAATGTCCAGCCGGATAGAGCACCACCGTGTTCCAGGCCAGATCCGCCAGCTGCGATGAGATTTCGATTCGGCCATCCTGCGGGCGAATTGCCGACAGATAATCGAAATCAACCTCCAGGGAAGTCACGCCCGTCGGCACGTCAATGTGAAACGCGTAGACGTTCACCCGATCCCGCACCCACGGAATCGTCTTGCCATCTGCCTTCACAAACAGCCCCGCCAGCTTCTGGATCGGCCCGGTCGGCGAATGATTGCCCGGAATCCATTCCGGATACAGCAGCGTCAATTCGCCCGGCTTCACCGGAATCGCCTCGTGCACTTTGACTACGCGATCCGTCGTGTTGGTCAGATTCACGTCCAGCGTGATCGTGCCGGGATACGGCGTGTCCACAGGCGCCACGATAGCCGGCGGCATCGGAACAGGTTCTGGTTGTGGCTGAGAATTCTGCGCCGTGAGAGGAACCGCTATAACGAGCGCGGCGAGTAGAAGGCAGCAATTTCGCATGACCGAGCGATCTCCGCAAATGTATCTGTGGGCCTGGAAAAGTACGCGCTCGATTCTACAGGAGCAGGACGGGCGACAACGCGTTGCGAACGTCCCCGTGCAGAATCAATACGGGCCGGGTGCCCGCAAATTCCGCGGCCCCTTCTGCCTGCGTTGGCTGTAGTCTGTACCGGTGCCCTCGCGCCGCGCCTTTCTCCAGTCTGGAGCCGCCGCTTCCCTCACCGCAGCTCTGCCCGCGCAAACGATCAGTCGTCCAGTCGCCGTGGGCAGGCTGCACCAGTCGGTCTGCCGCTGGTGCTACAACAGCGTCTCTCTCGATCAGCTTTGTCAGTGGGCCGTTCAGCTTGGACTCCGCGGTATCGATCTGCTGGAAGTAGCGGATTACGAGGTGCCGCGCCGCTACGGGCTGCTGTGCACCATGGGTTATGCCGGCGGCGGAACGATTTCCGACGCTCTCAATCGCACAGAGAATCATGCAGCCATTGAGGCCGCCTTCCGCAAAAACATTCCCCTGGCGGCCAAAGCCGGAGTCCCGAATGTCATCACCTTTTCTGGCAACCGCCGCGGCATGTCCGATGACGAAGGGGCTCGCAACACCATTGCCGGTCTGAACCGTCTAAAACCCATCGCGGAAGAAAACGGCGTCACGATTTGCATCGAGATGCTCAACAGCAAAATCAACCATCCGGACTACATGGCCGACCACACGGCGTGGGGCGCGCGCGTGATGCACGAGGTAAATTCACCGCGTGTCCGGCTGCTCTACGACATCTACCACATGCAGATTATGGAAGGCGATCTGATCGACACGATTCGCCGGAACATTGGTGTGATCGGACACTTTCATACTGGCGGAGTGCCCGGCCGCCACGAACTCGACGCCAGCCAGGAAATCCAGTATCAGGCGGTAGCCAAAGCAATCGCAGACACCGGCTTCAACGGCTATCTCGCACACGAATTCGTGCCTGCCGGCGATCCTTTTTCCGGACTGCGCCAGGCCGTCGAGATTTGTGCAACCTGATGCGACATGACTGGCGGTGGCTGGTTACGCCATTGCGCGCCACTGCCCTTCAAGGCAACCCTCCGACGCGATTCGCATCGCAAGTGAATTCGGCGTGTGCACGACTCATTCGCGCAGGACCAAAGCTTTGAAAAATGGACCGCGCATGCCGGGCTGGGTCTGTTAGAACCCAGAATCGCACTGGTGATGAGGTACACGCCATGGTTTCTCCGCAACGACAATATCCAGCCGAACCCGCCCTCGATCCGGCGCCAAAACCGCAGCTCCATGAGCACTCTCCGGCTTCGAAAAGCCCAGCCTCCGGCAAATGGCGTTTCGGCTATTCGTGGATCATTCTCGCTTTGATTCTTGGCGTTTGGTACGTGGGCTTTGGCTGGGGCAATTCCGGAGGTTGGATCTGGGGACATAGCAAAGCATCGGCCCCGGTCGCGACTAAAAGCGAAGCGAGCACGCCCGGCGTGGTCATCCTCGAAGTCGCAAACAAGCAGGACTATATCGGCCAGTCGTTTCAAATCATCGACGTTTCCGTGGATCACTGGTCCAGCCCGCGTGCGGTCTGGATCGGTTCACGCCACAGTTATCTCCCCATGCTCCTCGTTCTTTCCTCCGCATCTCCCCTTGCGCCCGCGCTGAGCAGCCCGGCGAGGCCCGATGATTCCGGAGTAGGCGCGTCTGCGGGCTCCGCACCCCTTGCGACCGCACCGGTACAGTACCTCGATGTCAAAGGCACGATCATAAAGGCACCGCCGACCGCGCAGGCTCAGCAGCAATGGCACCTGAGCGACGAGGATGTGGACCAGTTGGAACAGGAAGGCGTCTTTATCCAGGCAACAGCCGTTCAGCCCGCGAAGCACTAATCCAACTGATCGGCACTCTGGATTCGGAAGGCCTACCGCACTTCCGCTTCCTTCCGCTCCTTCGCCCGCTCGAAGAATCGCTCCATGAACTTCGTGTCGAACTGCCCCCGGCGGAACTCCTCATCCTCGAAGACACGCTGGTGCATCGGGATCGTAGTGTGGATCCCCTGCACGATGAACATGCCCAGCGCCCGGCGCATCCGCGCCATTGCCTCTTCGCGGTCGTGGCCGTGAGCAATCAGCTTCGCAATCAGGGAATCATAGTAGGGCGGCACCACGCCCTCGGCATATTGCGCCGTATCCACGCGGATGCCATTGCCGCCAGGCACATTGAAGGCCGTGATCTTACCGGCTGAAGGGGTGAACTTCTCCGGATGTTCCGCATTGATGCGGCACTCGATGGCGTGGCCCCGGATCGTCACCGGCTCCGGCACCACGCTCGCCAGCTTCTCGCCCATTGCCAGGCGCAGCTGCGCTGTCACCAGGTCGATGCCCGTCACCATCTCCGTCACCGGATGCTCGACCTGAATGCGTGTGTTCATCTCGATGAAGTAGAGTTTCCCGTCTTCATCCATGAGGAACTCGATGGTCCCGGCATTCTGGTAACCCACCGCTTCGAGGCAGCGCTTGAGCGTTCTCGCCATCTCCTCGCGCATCTTCGGGGTCACCTGCAGTGAAGGGGCCTCTTCGATCAGCTTTTGATGGCGGCGCTGAATCGAGCACTCGCGCTCGCCCAGCGACATCGCCGTCCCATGC
>JBAUZR010000232.1:0-4026 GCA_049585375.1 Acidobacteriaceae bacterium | reverse complement strand
GGCTGGCAGTCAGGGAGTCGGGAGAGCGCGGGCTTCTGCAGAAGCTGCTGGGCGAAATTTGCGGACGGCCAGGACGGCGAGGGCGATGAAGAGGATGAGCGCGGCGAGTTGGGCGACCTTGAAGGGCATTTCCTTTTGGGTTGGAGCGAGGGCATGCAGGGCTGGGACCTTCTCAAAGGACTGCACGATGAGGACAAAGAAGTTGAGGTACTGGGCGAGGATGGCGGTGACGATCCAGGTGGAGCGCCAGCCTCCGGCCATGTGTCCGGGGTAGCGCGCGACGATGGCGAAGACCAGGACGACGCAGGAGAGGATGCCGACAACGATGCCGGGCGTGACTCCATGGAAGGGGAAGAGGAAGCCGGTGAGACTGGTGAGGGCGGTGGTGATGAGGAAGAGAGCGGTGACGCCGGGGAGGGTTCGGGAGGCCAGCATGCCGAGGATGACGACGAAGCCGGCGGCGATGCCGATGAGGCTGATGGCGACGTGGAGCTGAGTGAAGGCGGAGAGACTCATGCCGAGGATCATGGGGTTCCTTTCCTGGGGCGGCCCTGAGCTGGATTGTCCTGGGGACCTGAGAGTAGCGCAGGTGGGGTGCAGGCGCAAGGGGGCGGGGAGGCTCCTACGCCCGGCCATGTCCACGAGCAACCGCAGATCCTTCCGCTTCGCTACGCGAATCGTCAGGATGACAGTAGCGCTGCGGAACCGGCATCCCGTGACGGTATCGGGAACACAAGGTCCCTCGCTGCGCTCAGGATGACAACTCGTTTGTTGTGGGTTTGACATGGCGCACCGGGGCGCTTAGTTTCGGCACTTGCGAAAAACTTCTTTGCTCAGGAGCCCCGGAATGTTGCGCCGCTTTGCCTGGCTTTCTTTGTCCTGCTGGTTTGCTGTGCTGCTGCTGGCCGCTTTAACCGCTGTGGGGCAGGAGGCTCCGGTGGCGCCGAGTCGGCCGGCGGATGGGCAGCTGGATCCGACGCGGGACCTGCTGCACCCGGTGCTGTTTTCGTCGTTCCACCAGCCGTTGCCGGAGCAGTACATCTGGACGCAGGATCCGGCGCACCAGAGCGATGCAGAGCAGGAGGCGCCACGGTATTTCCGGGTGCATTTTCATCTGGACGCGGCGCCGCCGGCGGCGGAGCTTTACCTGGCGGGAGCTGCAAACGCCGATGTGTTTGTGAATGGGAGCGAGGCGGAGCGGGTGGCGGCGGATCCGCTGTCGCGGATTTCACCGAAGGTTTTCGCGATTGACGTGACGCGGCTGCTGCGGACGGGCGATAACGTGATGGCGATTGCGGTGGATCACGGAGATCGTTTGGTGGCGAAGATTCTGCCGGCGCCGCCGGGGATGATTGCGCCGGCGATTTTGATCAGCGGGCCGGAGTGGAAGGCGACGAAGGAAAAGACGGACGGGTGGCAGGGCGCGAGCTTCGACGACAGCGAGTGGCCGGCCGTTGACGCCGAGGGAGGGATCGAGAGCAACATCGACTTCTTCCAGTGGAACAACGATGCGGGGATGTACATGTGGCCCGGGTACCAGGGCGAGTCGCCATTTTTGGCGCACACGTTTTTACCCGCCGAGAAGGTGAGCGATGTGTATGCGGGGCTGGGGAGCTTTGAGAATGTGGACGCGCTGACCTCGGGGGATGAAGATCCGGCAAAGGAGTTCATCGTGCATCAGGGGCCGGCGCATGCGCAGAACGAATATGTTCCGACGCTGACGCTGGATTTTGGCCGCGAGGTGGCGGGGCGGGTGCAGGTGGTGTCGGATTCGGATGCGCCGCTGACGGTATCGATTGCGTATGGGGAATCGATTGATGAGGCGCATGATGAGCCGTATCTGGGCGTGGATGTGCTGCATGTGACGCCGCATGGGACGGGGCTGGGGCCGAAGTCGGCGTTCCGGTATGCGCAGATTTGGTTTCTCTCGGGGATGCCGGAGATGAAGTTCCGGGCGATCCGGGTGGAGGACATTTACTATCCGGTGCGGTATCAGGGGTCGTTTGAGTCGTCAGACAAGCTGCTGAACGAGATCTGGGAGACGGGCGCGTATACGACGCACCTGTGCATGCAAAACGACATCTGGGACGCTCCGAAGCGGGATCGCGGGCGGTGGATGGGCGATACCGACATCAGCGGGCACGTGAGCGACGCGGTGTTCGCGGACCGGTTTCTGGTGGAGGACACGCTGACGCGGCTGATTGGGAAGCTGCCGCTGCACGAGGCGGTAAACGGGATTCCGGGGTACTCGTCGTACTGGTTTACGGAGCTGGCGGATTTCTACAAGCACACGGGAGACAAGGACTACGTTGCGTCGATGCACGATCGAATCCAGGCTTTGCTGGCGTTTATGGACCTGGATTTTGACGCGGAGAATCACTTCATCAACCACACGCATGAGTGGCTGTACGTGGATTGGTCGCTGGGGCTGAACGGGATCTCGCCGGAGACGGAAAAGGCGACGACTCTGGAGTATGTGCGGGCGTATCGCGCGGGGGCGTGGCTGCTGCGGGAGCTGGGCGACACCGAGAACGCGGAGCATTGGCAGCAGCGGGCGGATTCGCTTACACAAAGCAGCCAGGCAGCGGACTGGACAACTGGTGTTGGGACGTCGGGAGGCACGGACTCCGGATCGTTTGGGCCGCGGTGGCAGACGAATGCGATGGCGGTGATTTCCGGAGTGGCGAAGCCGGAGCAGTATGGGGCGATCTGGCAAAACGTGCTGTCGCATGTAGGCGAGAAGACGTATCGTCCGGACGTGATCACGCCGTATTACGGGGCGTACGTGCTGGATGCGATGGCGCAGATCGGGCATCGGCAGGCGGCGCTGGACTGGATTCGGGAGTACTGGGGCGGGATGATCCACGAGGGGGCAACGAGCTTTTGGGAGGCGTACGATCCGGCGTGGCCGAAGGACGATCCGCATGTGGATCTGCAGGCGGATGACACGGCGGGGTACCGGATCAGCCTGGCGCATGGGTGGTCGACGGGGCCGACGTACTGGCTGATGGAGCAGGTGCTGGGGATCGAGCCGACGGGGCCGGGATTTGCGACGGTGACGATTCGTCCGGACCTGCTGGATCTGGATTGGGCGAAGGGAGGGGAGCCAACTCCGCATGGGCTGCTGAAGGTGAGTCTGACGAAGGAACACGGGCTGACGGCGACGCTCGACGTGCCGGAGGGGGTGACGGCGACGGTGGTGTTTCCGTTGAGAGCTGGAAGGCAGCATGTGGTGGTGAATGGGAGGGCGGCGCGGGGACGGATTGTAGAGGGCGGTAAGCGGATCGCGGTGGACGTGAAGGCGGGGCGGAGCGAGGTGCGGGAGGAGTAGGGAATAGGGATTAGTGTGTCGCGGCGCGTTCGGTGGAGTGGCGGCGGATGAAGCTGGGCGAGACAAGGATGGAGCGCTGGGGCAGGTCGCGGATGTCTTCGCGGATGAGGCGGAGCAGGGTGATGGCGGCGGTGCGGCCCATTTCGACGAGCGGCTGACGGACGGTGGTGAGGGCGGGACGGATGGTGGCGGCGCCGGGGATGTCGTCGAAGCCGACGACAGAGACGTCGCGGGGGACGTGGAGGCCGGCATCGTGGAGAGCGTCAATGGCTCCGATGGCGGAGGCGTCGTTGAAGCAAAAGATGGCGGAGAAGCGGCGGCCGCGGGCGAGGAGCTCGCGGGTGGCGAGGTGGCCGGGCTCACTGCCGGGGGCGACGCCCTCGAGCTGGACGACGAGATCGAGGTCAACGGGGATACGGAGCGCATCGCAGACCTTGCGAATCGCCTCCCAGCGGGGCTTGGTGTCGGAGCTGAACTTCTGGCCTTTGATGAAGGCGATGCGGCGGTGGCCCAGCTCGGCGAGGTGGGCGAGGGCGTAGCGGGCGGCGGCCAGGTGATCGATTTCGATGGTGAGGATGCCGTTTTTGCCGCGGCGTCCGGAGACGGCGACGACGGGGATGGCGGGGACTTCGGGCAGCGGCGTATCGACCGCGATGATGCCTTCGACGGCGCGGGCTTCGAGGAGACGGGGATAT
>JBAUZR010000231.1:0-2926 GCA_049585375.1 Acidobacteriaceae bacterium | reverse complement strand
AACGGGAAGAGGCGGAACAGGTGGTGGCGCGGGCGACGGAGCACTTCGGCCACATCGACGTCCTGGTGAACAATGCCGGTGTGATCACGGTAGGACCGGTGGAGAACCAGACGGCGCAGGACTTCCGCGAGGTGATGGATTCGAACTTCTTTACCGGCGTGCACTGCGCCCTGGCGGCGGTGCCCCAGATGCTGGCGCGGCGCACGGGGACCATCGTGAACATCGCCTCCATCGGCGGCAAGGTGGCGGTGCCGCATCTGCTGCCTTACACGGCGAGCAAGTTCGCGGTGGTGGGTTTTTCCGAAGGACTGCACGCCGAGCTGCGGGCGAAAGGCGTGCACGTGCTGACGGTGTGTCCTGAGCTGATGCGAACCGGATCGCATCTGAGCGCGCATTTTTCCGGAGACGCGGAGCGGGAGTACCGCTGGTTCAGCCTGGCGGCGAACCTGCCGGGCATTTCGACCAGTGCGGCGTGCGCGGCGCGCCGGATCGTGCGAGCCGTCCAGTGCCGGGAAACGGAAATCGCGATCACGCCGCAGGCGGTCATCGCCTCGCGGCTGGCGCAGCTGGCGCCGGAGATCGTGGTGCGGGCTATGAGTGCGGTGAATCGGGTGCTGCCGGGAGCGGCGCCGGCCGCGACCGGCCAGCAGCGCGGCGCCGAGGTTCGCGGGCGCGAGTGTCTGGCGGCGCGTACGATCGGAGACGCTGCGGCGCGGCGCTACAACCAGACGGCGTGAGGTGGCTCAGATCCCGGTGCTCGTGTAGGCCAGAAGGTGACGCCGGAGCTGTTCAAAACCAGGGTTTCCCCGGAGGGAAGTGAAGTCCGGGTCGGACAAGACGCCGAAGACGACGTAGTCATGATCCTGAAATGTGGCCTGCAGGTAGCGGACGGCGTCCTCTTTGCGGCCGAGGCGGGCACAGGTGCGGGCGAGCTCGTAACCCGAGGACCGGCCCTGGCTAAAGTAGCGCTCCTGCACCGGCCGTATGGCTTCCAGCATGGCGCGTTCGCCTCCGCGAGAGAGTCCCTTCTCGGCGGCGTCGGCGAGGTCGGTGTATTGCGAATCGTGGGTGATGGCTCCCAACAGGCGGGTCTGCTCGGTGAAGGTGCGATAGTCCCTCTGGGCAAACGCCAGGCGGGCCAGGTAGCGCGGCGCGGAGAGAAAGTCCGGCTCGGCGAGCTCGATTTCGCGGAGCCTCGTCATAGCCGCCGCGCGATCGCCATTCCAGTAGCGGATGAGGGCCTGATCGCTGAGGATCGAGCGTGACGTTGGCTCCAGCTTCCGTGCCTGGTTGATCTCAACCAGCGCTTCCGGATAGCGATCGATGGTCAGCAGAGAAGTCGCGTACCAGTGGTGCGCCTCCTCATCGTGGGGGTCGATCGCGATGGCGCGGCGATACTCGGCGAAGGCACGTGGGATGTTCCATTCCCAGTAAAAGAGAGCGAAGGCGAGGGCGCGGTGTGCTTCGCCCAGGGAAGGATCAAGGGCGACAGCCTTGCTGGCAGCGGCGATGGCGCGGGGAAAGGCCTCCGCGCGGGGCATGGAGGCGAACTCGGGCATGATGTCGTAGCACTCCGCGAGGCCGGCGTAAGCCTGGGCGTAGCCTGGATCGTGGACGACGGCCTGGGTGAAGGCGTCCACGGCCAGATTGAGGCTGCCTTCGGTGCGACGGTCCCAGTAGTAGCGACCTTTCAGGTAAAACTCTTCGGCCTGGGGATCGGCAACGTGGGTCGAGGACGAAGCAACCGGAGCCGCGGGCCGCATCTTGCGGATGTTGGAATGCCGGCGGTATCCGGCATAGGCCAGCAGCAGCAGAGCGGCGACGGAGAGGAGAAGAGGCAAAGACGGGAAGCGACTGGCGGGAGGGCGTTCGAGAGGCGGAACGGCTTCCGGGGAAGAGGGCGCTGGGGCGGGTGGCGGATCGGCCGGGGACGACGGCTCGGCGGCGTCGACAGCTTCAGAGGTGGAGTTCAGCCAGCGCGTGAGCTCGTCGGTATAGGCGAAGACGCCGCCACGCTCGCCCGGGATGCGATGGACGGGAAGAGAGCGCTCTTTCTCCCAGCGGCGGACGGTGCGCTCATCGCGTCCGAAAAACGCCGCAATTTCCTTCCAGGAATCGATGCGCCGCCCTGGAGCGGCTGTGGGAGACATGCGCAGCCCTCAACCGAAGTGGGTACCCCTGAGCGGGGGAGCGATCGGGACTTTCAGTATAGCGGGGCGACTCGCACAGGGGAATGCACGGTTGAGGGCGGGCGAACCGGGCCTGAACCGGGTGGATGTCCTGATCTGACCGGTACCGCCCTGGCGTGCCCCTATGCTGCGGGAAAAACGCCATGCGAAGGTACGAAAGCTTCGAATCGGGCGAGGCGGCTGAGAGTGTCCGAGGCGGCCTGCCTTTCCTGCCGATGCCCGCGACAAGAAATGGGCCTGGCCAGTGACGGGTTCGGTTCGTGGCACAGAGGAGCAGTCCTGAGGCCGGCATTCCCCCCGGAGCCGGGACTGTCGCAGCTGCTCCGGCCGCGCCGGAGGCCGGAGCAGCCCCCGCCGCCCGGAAAGCCGGGAGGCGGGAACAAAACGGGCCGGTTTTACAGATTGCACAGGAGAACTTTCTCGATGTCGGTTGAATTATCCGATGAGATTCTGGAGATCGCGGAACAGGTGTGCCGCGTCGCGCGCGAACAGGGCAAAACCCTCTTCACCGTCTATCATGGAGGTAGCGACCTCCTTGCGGCGAACGAGCCGGGAGGGACGGCGAAGGAGAAACAGATTTGGCAGACCTGATGAGGACCTCGAATCCCACCTTGAACGATAAGGTGTTTCGAGGACTACCCGGGGCTCTGGGCGAGACCATGACCCTGGAAGGCACGGTCAACAAGACCGGAATTTTGCTGGTATGTGCGATAGCCACTGCGGCGTGGACCTGGCAC
>JBAUZR010000230.1:0-4085 GCA_049585375.1 Acidobacteriaceae bacterium | reverse complement strand
CACCAGAACCGCGCCCATCCACAGGAGCAGAGGACGACGGGTCTCGGTGACGGCCTGCTCGGGGAGCGGCACGGCGCGCGTCCAGAATCCTTTTGCCTGTGGATAGACCTCTGCGAATCGGCGGTTGAAGGCGGCGAGATCGTCATTGAGCTGCGCCGGGGTGACTGCGGGCTTCAGCTCGCCGACGAGGCCCATGTCGTTGGAGCCGCGTGCGCCGAGAGGCAGCGCCAGCGGCGTCCACATCGCGGTTCGATGGGGCAGATCGAGGCCTGCCGGCGTTCCTGCTCCGTCGGGAAATGCAAAGCTCGACGGCATGACGCCAATCACGGTCACGGGCGAGCCGTTCGCGTCGATGGTCCTGCCAACGATGGCGCGATCGCCGGCATAGCGCGTCTGCCACAGCCATGCACTGAGCACGGCCACGTTGTCGTGACCGGGCTGGTCATCCTGCGCGGTGATTGTCCTGCCCAGCAGGGGAGGTGCGCCCAGAGCGGGGAAAAATCCACCCGACACTTCCACGCCTTCTTCGAGCTGCGGCTCTCCTGCGCCGGTGAGGTTGAAAGTTTTCTTGCGAAAGGCTCCCAGGGCGGTGAACGATTTCTGCATGCCTGCGTACATCTGGAAGTCCTGGGCGGCCCACGGCATATCGAGGTTGCCGTAGTAGGAGCCGGGCGGCGATTCGAGCCACACCATGACGGCGCGGCGCGCATGCGGATAGGGCAGCGGCTGGAGGAGCACGGCATCCACCAGGCTGAAAGCCGCGGTGCCGGCGCCGATGCCGAGGGCGAGGGTGAATGCGGCCACGGCCGTGAAGGCTGGATTTTTCCGCAGCCCGCGCGCTGCGTGGCGAACGTCGGCGAAAACACTCTCCAGCAGGCTGGTGCCGCGGGCCTCGCGACAGTCTTCTGTTATTTGTGCGTGGCCGCCAAAGACGAGGCGCGCCTGGCGCCGCGCTTCGTCCGGCGTGAGCCCTCGCTGCTGCAGCTTCGCCACTTCATTGTCGAAGTGGAAGCGCAGCTCATCATTCAGTTCGGATTCCACGGCCTCGCGCCGGAAGAGTGCACGCAGGCGATAGCGCCCATCGCTCAGCATTCCCATGGCTCACACCCTCTCCAGCACCTGGGCTACGGCTGCGGTCAGCCTGCGCCAGCTCTCCGTTTCGGCTTCCAGCTGGCGTCGTCCGCTGCGGGTCAGCTCGTAGTACTTGGCCTTCCGGTTATTGTCGGAGACGCCCCACTGGGCCTTGATCCAGCCCCGGCGCTCGAGCCGGTGGAGGGCGGGGTAGAGGGAGCCCTGCTGGATGCGCAGAACGTCGTTGGAAACCTGCTGGACGCGCTCGGAAATGGCCCAGCCGTGCTGGGGTCCCATGAGGAGCGCTCGCAGAATGAGCAGGTCCAGCGTGCCCTGGGGCAGATCGAGATGCGACATAGTTCTCCCCTTCAGCTTCTACAGGAAGCTATCATTGTTCCCTGTAGAAGTGCAAGGGGAAAGCCGGCGGGTACGGCTTCGATTTCGGCACGTTACTCATTAGTAAACCTACGGCCCAGGCCGGTCTCGTATGCTCCACAATCAGTGGACCCGCTGTTACTTTTTGATCGCATCCTGGATGCGCTGCCGCCCTAATCAGGAGTTACACTGGCAGGCGAAGATCGCACGCCTCCTGCTGCCTGTGCCTGCTCTCTCTGTGCCGGCGTTCCGTTCTCAATCTGATGATCCGGCTCAGGCGGTGCCTCCGTTTCCTACGAACGTCTCGCTCTGGAGAACGACAAGATGAATCGACGAGCTTTGAAATCTGCCTCCCTCATCCTTCCGTTAACGTGCGTGGCCTTTTTGCCCATGGGCTGCAAGAAGGTTCCCCCCGTGAAGCTGGCGTGCAACGCGAGCGCCCCGTCCATCTATCCCGGCGATCCCGAATCCGTCACGGCGACGCCGACCGATGTCACCACCAAGAAGCACTGGGATACGGTTTACTCCTGGAGCGGCACAGGCGTTACCGGCAACGGCGACACGGCGGCCGTGGCCACGGCGTCGCTGGATCCCGGCAATTACACGGTGAAGGGCAATATCAAGGAAGGCAAGAAGGGCAAAGAAGGCCTGAAGCCCAACGAGACGGCCGACTGCTCGACCGACTTTACCGTGAAGCCGTTTGAGCCGCCGACGATCAGCTGCTCGGCCAGCCCAACCACCGTGAAGCCCGGCGACAGCGCCAGCATCACCGCGAGCGCATCGAGTCCGCAGAATCGTCCGCTGACCTACAGCTACTCCGCGTCGGCTGGATCCATCAACGGCACCGGCACGACGGCGACACTGGCGACCACCGGCGCACCTTCCGGCTCGATCACGGTCACCTGCAACGTGCAGGACGACAAGGGGCACAACGCCTCGGCCACGACTTCGGTGGATGTGCAGGCGCCTCCGCCACCGCCGCCGCCCAAGACGCAGACGCTGTGCTCGATTCAGTTCGATCGCGACACGCATCGCCCGGCTCGCGTGAATAACGAAGCCAAGGCCTGCCTGGACGATGTCGCGCTGAATGCCCAGCAGAAACCCGACGCCACGCTGGTTCTGGTCGGCGATGCGGCTCCCATGCCGGAGAAGCACGGCCGCCATCGCAAGCATGAGATGACCGCGGACGAGCTGGCTGCCCAGCGCGCGGTGAACACGAAGGACTACCTGGTTACCGACAAGGGCATCGATGCGAGCCGCATCCAGGTCCGGACCGGTACCAGCGGTCAGAACGACGTGAGCGACTACCTCGTGCCTTCGGGCGCTAACTTCGACAACGACGTTCCGGGCACTTCGCAGGTGAGCGGCGATATCCAGCCGCAGCCGCGGAATCCGGTCCACCACCACCATCACCATAAGGCCGCCGCCGCGCCGGCGTCCGGGAAGTAACCCACCGCGGGCAGGGCTGGTCTGCCGGACCAGCCCTGTGCCCGTTTTGTAAGCTGCCTTCCTCGCATCGCGCCGCGGTCTGCGTGCATCCATTCAGCAGTAAGACAGGACCCACGCCATGCCCGTACTTCGCGCCTGCCCCGCCTGCGGCAAATCCAATCGCATTCCCGCGCGCCACCTCGCGGATACCGGCCGCTGCGGGGCCTGCAAAAATCCGCTGCCGCCGCTGGCCGAGCCGCTCGCCGTCGCACCCGCCGAATTCGATGAGATCGTTCGCGAAGCCAAAGTGCCGGTTCTGGTGGATTTCTGGGCCGCATGGTGCGGACCGTGCCGCATGGCCGCGCCGCACGTGGCGCAGACGGCCCGCGATCTTGCCGGCAAGGCGATTGTGCTGAAAGTGGATACGGAAAAGCACGGCGAGCTGGCTGCCCGCTATAACGTCCAGGGTATTCCGAACTTCGCCGTCTTCAGCGGGGGAAAGCTGCAGTTCCAGCAGGCCGGGCTGGTGGATGCCAACACCATGAAATCGTGGCTCACGCGCGCCGCCACGCAAACTGTCTGAGCATTGAGCGAGCCGGACTTCGGTGTCCTACTGCCATCCGCGCGGCAGATGGATCACGTAGTGGTGCTCGTAATCGAAGAAGGCCAGATCTTCGATCGACCGCAGTTTTGCCATCCCCGCGGCTGCCAGGTCCTTCTGCTGTCTGAGCTCTTCGGGAGCGCCGGGATCGGTTGAAGGGATGGCCATGTCGAACTCCACATCCGCCGTTTTCCGTGCCGGAACGGCGAGATGGGCGTCCCACAGTACCGAGTCCACCTCCTGCCATCCGCCTCCGGCCACGCTCTTCATCAGCACGCCATGCTTCGGCTCCGGTACCCGATATTCGCGACCGGTGGAATTGCGCAGGCGATAGCGAATGAGCACGTGGACATCACCGGCGGTCTGGCCTGCCTCTTCCGGAGCTATGGGCTTCTGAATGGTCAGCGTCTGGAAGTCCGCCGCGATCGCCTTGTCGTCCCAGGGCGCTTCGCCTGGCCGGCGCAGCGCGAGCCAGAGCGAGAGGGCCAGGACGACCAGACCGAATCCAAGGATCCAGTCCAGCCGGGTGGGCCGCCATGCCCGATTCGCCACGGGTGGCCGTTCACCCCAATGCCCGGTTCCATCAAGTGCCATGACTGCGCTCCACCGT
>JBAUZR010000229.1:0-10816 GCA_049585375.1 Acidobacteriaceae bacterium | reverse complement strand
GGGATGGAATGAAGGCAGGGAACAGGTTACAGAGGCGTAACTCAGGGCTCAATTGGCTTGTCGGGCTGAGTGCTGTAGATCTCCTCGACGCGCTGGAGAGTGTCGATTTCCGAGACGGGTTTATCGGTGCGAATGCGCACGATGCGGGGGAAGCGCAGGGCGAATCCGCTGGCGTGGCGTATGGAGCGCATGACGTTGTTGAAGGCGACTTCAAGGACAACGGTGGGCTCGACGGTGCGGAAATGGCCGTAGTCCTCGAGGGTGTGGGCCTTGAACCAGGCGGTCATATCGGCGATTTCCTGGTCGGTGAGGCCGGTGTAGGCTTTGCCGACATTTTTTAGGGGCTGCGCGGGATCGTCGGGATCGCGGATAGCAAAGGTGTAGTCGCTGAGGACGGCGGAGCGGCGGCCATTGCCGTACTCGACGCCGGTCACCACAACATCC
Organism: Acidobacteriaceae bacterium; assembly: GCA_049585375.1. Classification (GTDB taxonomy): domain Bacteria; phylum Acidobacteriota; class Terriglobia; order Terriglobales; family Acidobacteriaceae; genus Palsa-343. The sequence goes on along the minus strand of JBAUZR010000229.1, from coordinate 10,372 downwards.
AGGGTGGCGAGCTCGCGTTTGAGTTTGAGCCAGGCGAGTCCGCGACGGCCGGGCTGGTAGGCGCTGGCCAGGGACTTGATCATGACGCCCTCGTTGCCGCGGGTGCGGGCGTCGGCGTAGGCCTGATCGAGCTGCCGGGCCGATTCGAGACGGCCAGAGCGGGCGAGGATGAGGCGGGGGAGGGCCGGCTCGACGCGAACATCGAAGAGGTGCGGCTGCCCATGGGATCGAGTAGCGGTGGTGGCCGGGGACCAGCGGGCGCAGAAGTCTTCCAATTGGCGTCGGCGTTCGGCGAGGGGCTCGTCGAGCAGGAGCGTGTTGCCGCGGTAGAGGATGTCGAAGACAACGAGGACGGCGGGGACGTCACGGCGCATTTCCGGGGTGACGCGTTTGCGGCCGAGGCGCTGCTGGAGAGCGGCGAAGGGCAGAGCGCGGGACTCGGCGGCGTTCCAGGCAAGGATTTCGCCGTCGAGGATAACGGGCTCGGTGATGGAGGCGAAGGCTTCTACAAGGTCAGGGAAGGCGGGGGAGAGATCGTCGCGGCTGCGGGAATAGAGTGCAACGTTGGCCGATCCCACATTGTCCGCCCAATGCGGGGGAGAAGGATGGGGCATCCGATTCCCGACGTGGAGCTGGGCGCGGATGCCGTCGAATTTGTCTTCGAGCTGGGCAGCGCGGAGGATCGGAAGTGCAGCGGCCTCAGGGGCTAAAGCCCCTTCCTTGGTTGGGCCATTTTCGGCATGGCTGAAGCCATGCCCTGATACAAAAGCGGCTTCTTTCGCTGCGACAGGATTGAAGCTGCCACCTTCCGGGAGCACAAGGTCCTTCGCTTCGCTCAGGATGACAGCTTCGCTGGATGGAAGCGTTGGCTCAATGCCGGCAACTTCCGCTTTGATTTCTTCGGTGAAGCGGGCGATGGCTTCATCGATGGTTTGGACGGGGCTGGCGAGCATGAAGCCGATGGGGTGGAAGAGCTCCATGCGAGCTTCTGCGAGGCGGCCGTCGGCAGCGAGGGCAACGACGGCGGGGAGCGAGCCGAGGAGCATGGATGCGCGGCGCACACTCGCCGTGGGCGGACTCTTGGTTGGGGTCCTGTCGCCGATGGGCGGGGGCCAGGCTTCGGCGATGGCTTCTTCGACGAGGGATTGCTGGACGCCGGTGCGCATGTCTCCCGTGAGGAGCTTGATGAGGTATTTGGCTTCGACGGGGGTGGCGCGGCCGAGGAGGTCGAGGAGGAGGCGAAGTTTGGGCTGGGGGCCGCGGGCTTCGGCAAGGGCGCCGAGGGCGGAATCCAGGTCGGCGAGAGTGAGGGTGGCGGCGGCGGGCGCGTGTCCATAGAGAAGGTCAGAGGCGGCGGAGCCGAAGTCGCCGTAGCGGCGGTAGGCGGCGGACATGGATTCGGGAGTGGCGGCGGCGAGCTGCGTGACCACCCTGGAAAGCAAGGCCCCGCCGATGTTGAGTTTGCGGGGATCGGTTTCGGCGAAGGGCGAGCCGGAGAACCAGAGGGCGGCGCGGCCGGCGTCGTCGATGGGCAGGGAGCGGAGGTAGTCAGCCAGGAAGGCGCGCTTTTCGAGTTTTTTGGTGGTGGCGGCGAGGGCGTCGTTGAGCTCGGCGAACTGGAGGAAGAGGGACACGGCGTTAGCGGATAGCGTATAGCGTCGAGCCGGTAGCCTGTAGCCGGTAGCGACTATAGACGGTTCTGATGCGGGCCGATGCGGCTTTTTCGGCACGGGAACATCGAATGAAAGTAAACTGGAAGTGATGATGCAGCTGTTTCCCATTGGTGTTCTTCTCTAGCGGCTCCCGCCGCTTTCGCCTTGCTGCGCCCTTTTCCCATTGAACTGAATTGACTGTGAAACCGGTGGTGCACCGGGAGGTTTTGTATGTTTGAGCGTTTGGAGCAGATTGAAGCTCGGTTTGAGGATTTGTCGCGCCAGATGGCCGATCCCGAGGTGCTGGGCGATCACGAGAAGTACCAGAAGATTGCGAAGCAGCATCGCGAGCTGGAGCCGGTGGTCGACAGGTTTCGCGAGTACCGGCAGGTGAAAACCGGAATCGCCGATGCGCGCGCCATGCTGAACGAGAGCGATGCGGAGATTCGGGCGATGGCGCAGGAGGAGCTGACGGCGCTGGAGGCGCGGGAGCCGCAGATTGAAGAGGATCTGAAATTGTTGTTGTTGCCGAAGGATCCCAACGACGAGAAGAACGTCGTGCTGGAGATTCGCGCGGGGACGGGCGGCGATGAGGCGAGCCTGTTTGCCGCGGAAGTCTTCCGCATGTACGTGCGGTTTGCAGAGCAGCACCGATGGAAGGTGGAGATTCTGTCGTCGTCGGAGTCATCGGTGGGCGGGATGAAGGAAGTGATCGCGATCATCGAGGGGAATCGCGTGTACTCGCAGATGAAGTATGAGAGCGGAGTACACCGGGTGCAGCGGGTTCCGGCGACGGAGACGCAGGGGCGCGTGCACACGAGTGCGGTCACCATTGCGGTGCTGCCGGAGGCGGAGGATGTGGATGTGAAGATCGAGGCGAAGGATCTGCGCATCGACACGTTTTGCTCGTCGGGTCCAGGCGGGCAGAGCGTGAACACGACCTATTCGGCGGTGCGGATCACGCACATCCCGACGAACACGGTGGTGAGCTGCCAGGACGAGAAATCGCAGATCAAGAATCGCGAGAAAGGCATGCGGGTACTGCGCGCACGGCTGTACGAGATGGAGATGGAGAAGCAGCAGGCGGCGCTGGCGAAGGAGCGCAAGCAGCAGGTGGGGTCGGGGGATCGGAGCGAGAAGATCCGGACGTATAACTTTCCGCAGAACCGCCTGACGGATCACCGCATCGGCCTGACGATTCATCAGCTGGCGGAGATTATGGAGGGCCGGCTGCAGCCGGTGATCGATGCGCTGATCGCGCACTTCAATTCGGAGCGGCTGAAGAGCGAGGCGGAGGCCGCGGTCTGAGGGAAAGGGTGCAGGGTACGGGTGACAGGTGACCCATTGCAGATTGGCGCGCGCGTTCGTAATCTTGCTGGCAGAATGACAGCAACCCTACGATCGAGGGGTGCGAATCGAGTACGATCCCGCGAAGAACGAAAGAAATGTTCGGGAGCGGGGACTATCCTTTGAGCGGGCGGCGGAGTTTGATTTCGAGACGGCGCTGACAATCCCAGACTCGAGACGGGATTATGGAGAGGCGCGCTATCGAGCCCTCGGCTGGCTGGGTGAGGAAATCCACGCACTGGTTTATACGATCCGTGGAGACGCGATTCGGGTCATCAGCCTGAGAAGAGCCAGTTGGAAGGAGAGGAGGAGATATGCCGAAACGGCCGAATCCGGAACTGATCGATGAAGAGAATCCGGAATGGACAGAGGACGATTTTGCGGCGGCAAAGGGGCACTCCGAGCTTCCGGAAGAGCAACAGCGCGTTCTGAAAGGCATCATGGAGGAGAACGCGGCGAAGAAGAAGGTGGCGGTACCGCTGTCGCGGGCGGTTGTGGAAAAGATGCAGTCCACGGGCGAGGGCTGGGAAACGCGGGTAGAAGAAGCCGTGGTGCAGTGGCTGGAGCGGCGGGCGAAGCGGCGGAAAGCTGCATCCTGAGGAGAAGCTGCTGACGCACCGAAGCGGTGACGTTCCCGGGGTAACTCCTCGGAAGAGGGATGGGAGTCTGGCGCGGGACATCGCATGATGAGGGCAGTTCGCGCGCGGATAACTATGGCAAGCGCAGGCCCTCTGTCGGAGATCCCCACTACAATCGAGGGGTCCTTAAGGGGATTCTGGTGGAGATGACCAGAGGGCGCCGAAGTTTGTTTCCGTTCTCCCGGAGCGGCGTTGAGCAGATTCCATCGTGGAACGAGGACGGGCGAAAGCGTGTTTGCAACCGTTGTGATGAAGCAGGCCAATACGCTGGCCGCGGTGCTGCACCGCGGGGTGGAGAGGCTGCAGCCGTTCCCGAACGGGCGGCGGGACGCGCAGCAGCTCCTGCTGCGTATGTTGCAGCGGGATGGTGCGTGGCTGCTGGCGCATCCCGATTCGACGCTCACCGAGGAACAGGCGCGGCGTTACGACGACTGGATTGCGCGGCGGGAGCGGCGGGAGCCGGTGCAGTACATCGTGGGCGAGCAGGAGTTCTACGGGCTGGAACTGAAGGTGACGCCGGATGTGCTGATTCCCCGGCCGGAGACGGAGCATCTGGTGGAGGCGGCGCTCACGCGGGTGGGGCGCGACCGCGCGGTGCGGATCTGCGATGTGGGGACGGGATCGGGCGCGATAGCGATAGCGCTCGCGCATCATTTGCCCCTGGCCGAAGTGACGGCGCTGGACAAGTCGGCAGAGGCGCTGGAAGTGGCGCGCGAAAATGCGGGGCGCCATGGAGTTTTGGGACGGGTGCGGCTGCTGCAATCTGATTTGCTGGGAGCGGTGCGCGGGGAGCATTTCGACATAGTCGTGTCGAATCCGCCCTATGTGGCGAACAGCGAGCTGCTGGAGGCGCAGGTGCGGCTGTACGAGCCGCAGCAGGCGCTGTATGCGGGGCCGACGGGACTGGAGGTCTATCGACGGCTGATTCCGGCGGCGAAGCAGGCGCTCGCCCCCACAGGCGCCAACACCGGCGCGACGGGCAAGCCGGCACCGCCAGAGGGCGGATGGTTGCTGCTGGAGATCGGCTACGGGCAGCGGGACGCCGTATCAGCACTGCTGGTGGGTTGGGACGGGGTGGAATTTGTCAGCGACCTGCAGGGAATCCCCCGCGTTGCCATCGCACGGCGGCGAGCCGCAGAATAGAAGGATGAGCGCAACCGCCATCGCAGAGACTTCGATACCGACAAGAGATTTTGAACAGAAGCTGGACCGGCTGGCCGAGGTAGCCATTCGGTCGGGGCTGGGACTGGCCGAGGGGCAGGAGCTGGTGATGACGGCCAGCGTTGAAGCCCTGCCGCTGGCGCGGCTGATCACGAAGCACGCCTACAAAGCCGGCGCATCGCTGGTGACGACGCTGTTTACCGACGAGGAGTCGACACTGCTGCGGTACCGCTACGGCGCCGAGGCCACCTTCGACAAGGCGGCGGGGTGGCTCTACGAGGGAATGGCGGCGGCCTACAAGAGTGGCGCGGCGCGGCTGGCGATCACGGGCGGGAATCCTTCGCTGTTGTCGAAGGAAGATCCGGAAAAGGTGGGGCGGGCGAACCGGGCGATGTCGAAGGCGTACCGGCCGGCGCTGGAACTGATTACGCGCCACGACATCAACTGGACGATTGTGAGCGCGGCAACACCGGCCTGGGCGGCGGCGGTGTTTCCGGATGTGCCGGGGGATCAGGCGCTGGGTCGGCTGTGGGATGCGATTTTCGCGGCGAGCCGGGCGGACCAGAGCGATCCGGTGGCGGCGTGGAAGACGCACGATGAGAAGCTGCACATGTGGGCGGAGCGGATGAATGCGAAGCGGTTTGCGACACTGCATTTCAAAGGTCCGGGAACGGATCTTAAGGTGGGACTTGCGGACGATCATTTGTGGCTGGGCGGCGGAACGGAGGCGCACAACGGGCGGTACTGCATTCCCAACATGCCGACCGAGGAGGTGTTCACGACGCCGCACAAGGATCGGGTAGAGGGAACGGTCACGAGCACGAAGCCGTTGTCGCACCAGGGGACGCTGATTGAGAAGATTCAGGTACGGTTCGAGGGTGGGAAGATCGTGGAGGCGCATGCGGCCCGGGGCGAGCAGGTGCTGCAACGGATGATCGAGACGGACGAGGGGGCGCGGCGGCTGGGCGAGGTATCGCTGGTGCCGGCCTCATCGCCGATTGCGGCGAGCGGGCTGCTGTTCCTGAATACGCTGTTCGATGAGAACGCCGCGTGCCATATTGCGCTGGGGCAAGCCTACTCAACGTGCCTGAAGGACGGCGACACACTGACGCCGGAGCAACTGGCGGCGAAGGGTGCGAACGACAGCCTGATCCACGTGGACTGGATGATCGGGTCGGAGAAGATTGACGTGGATGGGATTACCGCGGCGGGGAAGACGGAACCGGTGATGCGGGCCGGGGAGGGGGCGGCGGACTAGCCGTCCGAGGCGGGCGCGCTTCGCGCCATTCAGGCGCCGGCCGGGAGCTGCGGCCGAGGTTTTGATAACCGCGATCGATTCAAAAGGCCCGGCCGGACGATCGGCGCCGGGCTTTTTTCTGCAGCCAACTTTTTGCGTGGGTGCGGGTCTGAACGGGGTATGCGTCCGCCTCGTCTGATCGCTTCTTCTCTTGTTGCGCTGTGTGCCGTGGCTGTTTTTCTGTGCGTTCCGTCGGGGAGGGCGCAGGAGGGTGGCTTCATTCCGCCGGGGATGGACGCGCTGGCAGCGCATGCGACGTTCCACACCGAGTTCAGCTTTGACAAGTCGATGCTCGAGGCGGCGAGCCAGAACTTCCCCGATCCGGAGCGGCGGATTGTGGCGCAGCTACGCGGCATTACGGTGGACAGCTTCCGGTTTTCGGCACAGGGAATGTACGACGATGCGACGCTGGAGGCGGTGCGGGCTGCGTATCGGGGAGAGGGCTGGCAGCATATGGTGATTCATGCGCATGCGCCGACCGACGCCCAGGGGATTCCGGAGCCGGACAGCGGCCCGAGGACGCGGACGGACCTGTGGGTGCGGATGAAGCACTCCAATGTGGATGCAGTGGTGCTGCTGGTGGCCAACGGGCGCAATGTGAACTTGGTAGCGGTGGATGGGACGATCAGCCCGCTGGATCTGCTGCACCTGCGGGGACACTTTGGAATTCCGCGGTTTGATGGCGAGCAGTGGGAGAACGGGAACAAGTAGGAACAACTGCGTGGTGATGCGCAGGCATCGCGGATTGGTGATGGTGAGGCAGACGCGCCCTCGTTAAACTGCGCCGATGGCAAGAAAAAATACGGTTGGCGCCGTGGTGCGGATCGGGCTGATTGCCGGGACGCTGGATATCTCAGAGAACCTGATTTTCAACGCCTTCCGGCACATCACGCCGGTGAGGATTTTCCAGTACATTGCGAGCGGACTGACGGGAATGTGGGCGTTCCGTGCGGGGATGGCTTCGGTGGCGCTGGGGGTCGCGATCCACTACACGATTGCACTGGCGTGGACGGCGTTGTACTTCGTCGCGGCGGGACGGTGGCGAGTGCTGGTGCGGCGGCCGGTTGTGTGCGGCCTGCTGTATGGCGCGCTGGTGTATGTGATGATGAACTCCGTCGTGCTGCCGCTGACGCGAGTGCCGCATGCGCGGGCCGCGATGTCGATGGCGTCGCGAGTCAGCGGGGTACTGGCGCTGCTGTTCTGCATCGGGCTGACGGTGGCGCTGCTGACAGCGCGGGAGCAGCGTACAGGGGACAGCGTATAAAACTGGGAAGGCGCGGATTCAGGCGCGCCTTCTTCGTTTGTAGAACGTATTCAGATGTGGCAGCTGAGGGCGCCGCGCTTTTCCAGGTATTTCTGGTGGTACTCTTCGGCGCGCCAGAAGGTCTCGGCGGGGACGACCAGCGTCACGATGGGTTTGGAGAATTTCTTTTCCGCAGACAGGCGGGCGATGGCGGCTTTGGCGGCGGCTTCCTGTTCGGGGGTGTGAAAGAAGACCGCGCTGCGGTACTGCGTGCCCCAGTCAGGACCCTGGCGATTGAGCTGGGTGGGGTCGTGGAGCGAGAAGAACTCATCGAGGAGCTTCTCGTAGGTGATCTGCTCGGGGTCGTAGTCGATTTCGACAGCCTCGGCATGGCCGGTGCGGTCGGTGCAGACCTGCTGATAGCTGGGCTGTTCGAGGGAGCCTCCCTCGTAACCGACAGCGGTGGCGGTGACGCCGGGGAGTTGCTGGAAACGGGCTTCGACGCCCCAGAAACAACCGGCGGCAAAGGTGGCTTTGGCCATAGGGAAACCTCTCTCCTGACATTCGATTGTGCAACAAGAGCCGGGGGTTCAGCGACTCCGTCCAGGATTCTTCCGGGGTGGGCGTTTGGAGTCAGGGCGGGTTGAGGGCTGCTGTTCCGAGCGCCTGTGCGAAGGGGTTCGGCCGGGGCGTGGCATTTTTTTCGCGGGCTTCTGCGAGCGACCCTGGGCAGCGCGATAGAGGGCCGCGACTTCGTCGAGGGTGAGATCGCGGGAGCGGCCGGGCTCGAGGTCGAGGACGAGGGGACCATAGCCGACACGGCGAATCTTTTCGACGTGGAAGCCGATCTCCTCGAACATTTTGCGGATTTCGCGATTGCGGCCTTCGGTGAGGATCATCTCGTACCAGGGGTTGTCGGCTTCGCGAAGGAGGCGGATGCGGGCCGGGGCGGTCATCACGCGATCCCTCACTCGGGCATGCGGAGGGGATGAACGCGCCGGAGATTTGTCCTCGGACCCGGGGCGATGAGCTTTGCCGGGGCGGGGCGGGCGAATCTGAGCCCGAATCTGCGTATCACGGTCGATCATGACGCCGTGGCGGAGCTGGTTCAGGTCCGACTCAGTGGGGTGGCCGCTGACTTTGACGAGGTAAGTTTTTTCGACACCAGCTGCGGGGCGGGTGAGCGCGTTGGCCAGCTCGCCGTCGTTGGTGAGGAGGAGAAGGCCTTCGCTCGAGTAGTCGAGACGGCCGACGGGGAAGAGGCGCGGGCCGCCGTGGACCAGGTTCATGACGGTGGGACGGCCTTCGGGATCGCTGGCGGTGGTGACGTAGCCTTTGGGTTTGTTGAGGGCGACGTAGCGTGGGCGCTCGGGGCCCTGGAGGAGCTTACCGTCGACGCGGATGTGGTCGCGGGCGGGATCGGCTTTGGCGCCGAGAGTGGTAACGGTTTGGCCGTTGACCTGGACGCGCCCGGCGAGGATGAGCTCTTCGGCTTTGCGGCGGGAGGCGATGCCGGCGGCGGCGATGATTTTCTGAAGGCGCTCGCCGGCGATTGGCGGATCTTCTGATTCACGCGGGGCCTGGGGGCCGGAATCCTGCGCGTCGCGGGTCACGGTTGAGGTTCCTCGAGGGCGGCGTCGTTTTCAGAGGTGGGCGCGTCGTCAGGGGGCGCTTCGGGCCCAGCTTCAGAGGCGGATTCAGCGTTTTCTTCGACCGCGGAGATTTCGTTTTGGGCGAAGGGAAGGTCGGCCTCGACCGCGGACGCTTCTTCTTCGGTCTCCGTGAGCTCGCTGGCCATCTTTTCGAATTCTTCGATAGAGGGAAGCTCGTTCAGGTCCCTGAGGCCAAAGCGGAGGAGGAATTCCTTTGTGGTCTTGTAGAGGATGGGGCGGCCGATGACCTGCTTGCGGCCGGCGGTGGTGATGAGCTTGCGCGCGACGAGGGAGCCGAGGACGCCGCCGGAGTCGACACCGCGGATTTCGCCGATTTCGGGGGCCGTGACGGGCTGTTTGTAGGCGATGACGGCAAGCGTCTCCAGCGCCTGGAGAGACAACTTCATCGGCGGCTTGAGGCTCTTGATAAAGCCGCGGACAGCGTCGTGGACTTCAGGGCGGGTGCCGAGTCGGAAGCCGCCGGCGACCTCGCGGATCTCGAGGCCATGATCTTCAGAGGAGTAGTCCTGGATGAGCTCGTCGATGAGGCGGCGGATCTCGTCGCGTGCCTCGCGATCGCGGGCACGGGCGGCCTTCTTCTCGGCCTCAGGATCGGAACCTTCGCGGTCGGCGCTCTGCGCTTCGCGCTCCGGATTTTCGGTTGGCGCTGCGGCTACCGGGCCGTCAGAAGAAGGGACGGGCGGGGTATCGGCTTCGAGCGATTCCGCAGCGGGAACGGGAGCGACCGGGGTGCCTTCTGTATCGCCGGACGGTTCGGCGGACGTGGGCAGAAGCTCATCGACGACGGCGTCGGTTCCGGGAGCGTCCGAAGCGCCGGAGGCATCGGCCACCGGGGCGACCAGGGCGGCACGGCTCAGGAGGGCTTCTTCGCGGAAGAGGGCGGTGAGCTGCGCGAGCGTGACCGGCTCTTCGGCAGCGTAGATGACGGCTTCTATGCGGGCTTTGAGGCTCATCGAGAGGTGGGATTTTCCTGCGCCGCAAAAAGGAAAGCGGCGCTTTCTCGATAGTACCGAAAAAGCGCCGCGGGCTGGACGCAGAGGCGGTTTACATGAAGCGGCGCAGGGCGAAGAAGAGCCCGGCGGAGAGCAGGGCGGCGGCGGGGAGGGTGAAGATCCAGGCCAGCGCAATGTTGCGGATGGTGGAGAGCTGGAGTCCGCTGCCATTGGCCAACATGGTACCGGCCACGCCGGAAGATAGGACGTGGGTGGTGGAGACGGGCATGTGGTACTGATCGGCGGCAATGATGGTGACCGCGGCCACGATTTCAGCGGCGGCGCCCTGCGCGTAGGTCAGGTGCTCCTTGCCGATCTTCTCGCCAACGGTGACGACGATGCGCTTCCAGCCCACCATGGTGCCGAGGC
>JBAUZR010000228.1:0-3012 GCA_049585375.1 Acidobacteriaceae bacterium | reverse complement strand
TCGATAACGGCGAGATTACGCTGCACTACCAGCCGGAATTCGATCTGGCGACGAATACGATCGTGCGGTTTGAGGCGCTGGCGCGCTGGGCGCATCCAAAGCTGGGGCCGATTCCCCCGCTGAGCTTCATTCCGATTGCGGAGGAAAGCGGGTTGATTGTTCCGCTTGGGGCCTATGTTCTGGAGCGGGCCTGTATTGATGCGGTGAAGTGGCAAGCTCGCGCTAAACGACCGCTGCAGGTGGCGGTCAACGTATCGAGCGTGCAGTTCGCGCGGGATTCGTTCCTCGAAGAAGTGGAGGATACGCTGCACCGCACCGGGCTGAAACCCAGTCTGCTGCAGCTGGAGCTGACGGAATCGGCAACGCTGACCGGCGTGGAGCGCGCCGCGGATCTGATCCGGCGGCTGACCGGGCGCGGGATCGGCGTGGCCATGGACGACTTCGGGACCGGCTATTCGTGCCTGAGCTATCTGCCGAGGCTCTTCCTGGATGCGCTCAAGCTGGACCGTACGTTTGTGACCGAACTGGCGGTGCGCCCGGAGACACGGGCCTTTGTGCAGTCGGTGCTGTCGATGGCCCATAATCTGCACATGAAGGTGATTGTCGAGGGGATCGAAACACGCGAACAGCTGGAGCTGATGCGGGCGCTGGGGACGAATGAGGCGCAGGGCTACCTGCTGGGACGGCCGACGCCGAATCCGATGGAGCAGTTGGCCTGGGGCGCAGACCTGACACGGGCTCGGGAGCTGGAAGCGGTTTCGTAGCGCGGACTCTGCAGCACCGCGCGAGTGCGCCCTCCTCCATCAATCAACTCCGGCGGCTGTGGATGCCCGGGTTCGACTAATCAGAAAAGGAACGGAATCAGCATATTGGAGCGATCCATATATGCGGGATATTGGCGCGGGAATTTCTCGCTCATGAGTTTCTCTTCCCGTCGGGCGCTAAAGACGAAATAAGGGACCACGATAACCAGGGGAATAACCCACAGGATGCTTTGCCCGATTGCCGAACCGAGTATCGCCAGAATGATACCGGCATAGATAGGATGGCGAATGTGGGAATAGGGGCCGGCGGTAACGAGGTCAGGGCTCGCTTTTTCCGCCATGGGAATGCCCCAGTTTCTGCCGAGGCAGGCTCGCGCCCATATTGCGAGAATCACACCGCAGGCGCACAACGCCGCTCCGCAATAACCCGCGGTCAGGTTCGTGTTAGCTACGTAGCGCCGGACTGTCTGAAGCTGGTGATGAACTCCCGGAACACGCAATGCCAGCACTACCAGGACGAGAATGGCGAGGCGCAGTCCGATTTCCCGGCGCCATTGCCATTTGCCTCTGACGTTGCTCTTGACGCGCCCCGCCTGGACCGCCCAGTACGCGATAGGCGTCAGCCACGATACGAGAATCAACAGATGAAAGACAATCATGCTTCACCTGGAATATTTCCACGTCAGGGTGAAGGCGATGAACCACATGAGGGCGCCCCAACAGTCTGCAACCAGATTCTCACGGTCGGTATAGTTGCGAAAGAGTGCCAATGAAGCGACCGGTACACGAACGCCTGCACGACAACGGTGAGCGCGATGTGAAGGAGAACGAGGAAGGCGCCCCATTTTCTCCATCGCCAGACACCGTAATGCGCGATGGCGAGAATCGCGGTGGATACGGCATCGATGACCGGATTTGCACTGGGCGACACGAGCCAGCGGTGCGGGAGATGCGCCAGGACCACCACGATGCTCCACGTCTTGACGATGACGGTGAGCACGCCGAGAAGCAGGAGGATATAAACGAATATCCTCCAGACAAGGTCCCAGGAAAAGACGAAGCGCGGCATAAGACCAAGCCTGCGCAGTATTACCAGTGAGCCAACGACGACCGCCAAAAGCACGATTGCCATGAAAGGCCAACATCCCTGGGCTTAGACGTCGATGTGAATTTTCCGTACTGCGACGTCTGAGCCGATCGATTCAAGGCACGTGCCAGTCGTTCTGAATCAGGCAGAGCGTGCGCGGGACCAAAGTCATCGTTCGCCGGAGAGGCTCTGACCCGCGCTGGCGCGTTGGACGCCGCACAGACAGTTCACCACTTGGATCGCGGGTCGGTATTGCCCGCTCTTGCAAATAAAAGGTGATTGGTGGAGGCGGCGGGAGTCGAACCCGCGTCCGAAATCGTTAACAGCAGAGAGACTCCATGCTCAGTCGAGTTCGAAAGATTCGCTCCCGGCGCTTAGAACCGACAAGAAACGCAGAGAACTAGTCCGATGATCTCGCCGACAACCCACGGACCGAGGGTCGCCAGCCAGCCCCCTGTGCGACGTCCTTTCGCGACCCAGGGGCGAAGCCGCGGAGAACGGCAACCTAACTAATTAGGCTGCGTATGCCAGCTGATTGGTGTTGGCAATTATGGTTTTCCAGGCGATTACGGGTGCCCAGACCCCGGCATGCCTCTTTACCGCAAGCGATCCCGTCGAAACCGTGACGCCCCCATTGGCGACGCCGGTCAGGAAGAGGATCTCCTGATGGCTGTTCTTATTATCTCATCCTTCAGACGGGAGCGCGGCGGCCCACTTGTCTCGGAAAGCCGCTGCGGAGCGGCCGGCGTCAGCTATTGCCGCGGACGTACTCGCGCAGCTGGCGGTTGATTTCGGCCGCCTGCTGTACGCCATTGTCGAGCATGCTCCGCCACTTCTTCGCGTCCTCGTCGAGGGGAACCGTGCCGAGAAGGAAGCTGGTTTGCAGCACGATTTCGAGCGCATTGCTGAGATCGTGGGAAAGGCGGCGAATCTCTTTTGCCTGGGATTCGGGTATGGGGCGGGATGGGGGCTGTGGGCTCATCGGAGGGGATCGCTGAAGCCTGAATAACGCGAGAGGACTCCCTTGCAGCCAGGTTTGACACGAGTGGATGCCTTTGTAACACTAGGAGTTGCTGCCCGTCCAGCGTGGTCTGCGCTGGATCTCACTTGCCGAAGTGGCGGAATTGGCAGACGCGCATGGTTCAGGTCCATGTACCCGCA
>JBAUZR010000227.1:0-2347 GCA_049585375.1 Acidobacteriaceae bacterium | reverse complement strand
TGCCAGAACCGCACCGAGAAGAACGAGCCTGTATTGGGGCGACTTTCTCACGCAATGACCTCCGCCGGGATTGAAGTGCGCATTCGTGTCTCTCTCAGAAATGGAATTTTCGCTTAGCGCCGGTTCTCGAGAGCGGCTACGACGCACCACTCTGCTCGTTGCTTTCGCGCAGGACATTCCGCATGAACTCTTTAAAGACCTGCTGATTATGGTCTGGCGCCAGGCCCACATTTGGCGACACGAACGTCGATGGGTGATGACCTTCACGGACCAGACGACGGCCGGTCTCGGCAACCAGGGTCATGGCGATGGACACGGAGGCGACGGTGGATCCCGCCGCAAACTTTTCCGGGATACCGTCTGCTCCGATCAGTGCGTCTTCCGGCGGAACGCAATTGTCGATGGCGATGTCCGATACGTCGGCGAGCTTGTTCCCCGTAGAATGTTTGGCCGCGGCGTGATGATAATTCTCGTGCGACGAAACGGAAACCACCTTAGCGCCTTTTGCGCGGGCTTCGATGCCCATCTCAATGGCGGCTGCGTTCAGGCCTCCGTGAGAAAAGACCAGGAGCGTATCTTTTCGAGAAAGATTGTAACTGGAGAGGACAATCTGGGCGTAGCCTTCACGCTGTTCGAGCCACAGCAGTTCCCGCGCGCCACCCGGACCGACCACGTTGAACCACATGAGGCGGGGATCGTAGATGGGGTAGAATCCGATAAAGCTTCCATAACGCGGGAAAATGTCCAACACCGGAATGACCGAGTGCCCGCTTCCAAACATATAGACGCGGCCTCCGGATGTGATCGATGTGGCAAACAGGGCAGCCGCTTTGTCAATCCGCTCTTTTTGAGTCCCGTGGATCTTTGCGATAACTTCGGTAATGCGGGTCAGATACTCGAGATCAGGCATGAATAAGTCCCCTTCAGTTGTAGTAAGGCCGGCCGATGCTTACATCGGACGGGATGAAGTTAAAAGCGCGCGGTTCAGGCGGGTTAAACGATTCACAATCTTGTATCGATCCCCGCGGTAGGTGGCCTTGACATACTCCACAGGCTGGCCGCTCTGGATGTAAGAGGTTCGAGTGAAGATGAAGACCGGGCTCTTCTCGCTGATGCGGAGCAAGCGAGCCTCGTCAGGATTGGCAAGACCGACCTCGACCACTTCGTCAGCAAACGCCATCTGTAGCCCGTAACGTTCAGCGAGAGCCTGGTAAAGAGAGGTTCGTGGATCGAAAGTATCCACAAGCTCCGGACAGAGCTGCAAAGGCAGAGAACTGCACTCGATGCCCATCGGCAATGCGTTCGCCTGGCGCACCCGGCGCAGCTCGACGATCTGATCTCCGGGATGGAGCCGCAGAGCTTCCTGGACGTCCCGACTTGCCGGTCGAATCTCGAACGACAGCACGCGCGATCGAGGCCGGGAGCCACGCGCTTTCATTTCCTCGCTGAAGGAAAGTACCTGGCGAAAGTCCTTCTCCAGCTTCATTCCGGAGATGAAGGTGCCTCTGCCCTGCTGGCTGTAGAGCACTCCCATGTCGCAAAGGGACTTGATCGCCTGGCGTGCCGTCATAGGACTGACGCCCAGCATGGCGGCGAGCTCCTGCAGCGGGGGCAGTGGTTGCCCCACAGCCAGTTCCCCCGACCGAATGTGTGCCAGGAGCTGTTCCTGAATTTGATAATAGAGTGGCACGACGCTGTTTCGATCAGGCTGCTGGAGCTTCTTCATGTTTTCTTCCCTTTGCGGCCCGTGCTTTTGCGGGAGAGTTCTTTAGTGAGGATGAGATTCCTCGTGGAGCGCATGGAGGACTCGGACGCGCTGGCTGGGCGGCGACATCAGGCCGACGGCATACCGGCAATGGCTCAGACATCCGCATTCCACCGCACGGCTCGCATAATAGTCGTTGTAGCGAAATTCATTCTCTCCGCGCCACATGGGAAAGACACCACAGGCATTCGAGTAGAGTTCATAAACGGGAGAAATATCCAGGAAAGTATCCGCGGTAAAGCCATCGGCATCCTCCCAATTGTCGGCAAAGAAGAGCTGCCTCACCCCGTGAGCGGGCGCGCTCCGGGCCAGTGCTGGCAATGCCGCATAGAACACCGCGTTCTGCACGACGTCATAACAGGCGCGGTGGTCCTTATGCCAGCTCCCTTTCCAGTGGGTCACGATTGTGTCCGGTTTGTACCGGCGGAGGAGGTCGCAGACGGCGAGGCTCACTTCATCATTGTCCGGGAGTTGTCCGTCCGGATATTGGAGGAACAGAGCTTCTGCGGTGAGCATGGAGGCCGCGTTGCGGGCAGCATCGCGCTGCATGACTCCATATTGCGCAGGCGGAATGGTCGCCGA
>JBAUZR010000226.1:0-7254 GCA_049585375.1 Acidobacteriaceae bacterium | reverse complement strand
GATTGTTCGTCTGCACGTGCACGCCGTTCAGATACTGCCCGCCGGCGCTCACATAAAAGCCGCTGTCCCCGGTCGTATGGGCGAACTGCGCTTCGCCGCCGGTCGCGACCACGCCCCCCCACACATTTCCTTCATACCCGGGCCCCGCCGACCCCGGATCGTGCAGTCCCGCATACGATAACTGCGAATCCTTCACCGAGTCCCGCTCGAACGTGAACGTGAACGGCCCGTTCGCCGGCTTCCATCGCGCTCGCCCAATGACATTCGACACCACGAACCCATAAGGCGAATAACCTGCGCTGACTGCAAGGTTCGACGTCGCCAGTTGCACCTCGCCGCCAATGCCCGCGGCATTCTGCTGGTTCAGTACCGCATTCGCCGGTGCCGTCCCCAGCCGCTCCACCACTCCACCCGGCAATGTCGGCGGCGAAATCGCCGCGCCGGAATCCAGAAACGTCGGATCGGAAATGACGGTTAATCGCGCCACCGTGCCGCCCAGCATCCCCGATGCCTCGAACGGAGCATGCAGCGCCGTCAGCGAATCAAACCCGGCCGTCCCGCTCCGATGATTCACAAATCCCGTTCCGCCAAACCACGGGCTGTAACCGCCCTCGATCTTCGACAGCTGAATCTCCGCCTGCTGCCGCAGATCGCGCTGCCGCACAATCGCTGGCCGTTGATACGATCCCCGCAGCGGCGGCAAATGCTCGTTCATCAGCTCGTCGTCGCTCGCCCCCGGCCCTGTGTTCGAAGCCACCTCCGGCGGCTTCTCAAAATACTCCGGCGGCCGCACTTCAAACTGCGCCCTCGGCTCCAGCGGAATCTGCTGGCGCGGCTCTGCATTCTGTACCGGTACCAGCGCCGGATCGATCGGCTTCTTTGCCTCCGCCAGCGCGGCCTGCGAACGCGCTCGCGCCGCCACGTCGATCAGGTCCTGGTTGTAGTCCAGCCCCAGTTGCTCCGTCTGCTCGACGGGAATGCTCGCCTGCGTCGTCTGCGACTGCAGCGGGATCGCCTCTCGCTCCGACGCGGAAATCGCCAGATGCACATGGTCGTTGCTGTCCGACGCGTGATCGCTCCACGATCCCTGCCCGCTCACCCCACCCGGCACGGTTCCGCTCGCGAGTCCGCCGATCTGCACCGGCGCCCCCGCCGCTGAAGCCCGCGCCGGCTCGGCCGCCGCGTCCATCGCTGCCTGCTGCTCCGGCGTCGGCTCCGGCATCTCCAGCGACGCCTGCGGTGTGTACGGCTGCGTCCCCGTCGGCGACGGCGTCGGCGGCGTTACCCGCTTCTTCCGCGGCGCATTCCCGCTCTCGGCTGCAGCCCCGCCTTCCGGCGAGACCGCCGTCCCGGGTGAACTCGGTCCAGCTTCATTCGAGGTCAACGGCACCGGCGCTGTCCCCGTGTAATAAGGATCCGGACCGTACGCCTCATTGTTCGCCTGCGTCTCCGGATGCTGATAGCTCGGCAGCGGGATCAGCGCCTTCTGATCCGGAACCTGAATCCCCGTATCCGGATTTAACAGGCTCGCCAGATCGCTGCCATGCGCTGGCTTCGTCTGTTGCACCAGGTCCGCATGATCCAGCTTGTGCGCCAGCTCCGCCTGCGGTGACACCGGCGGCATCGCTTTCAGCGAAGCCCGCCAGTAATCCGCTGCCCGCGCCCGATCCCCGCGGGCCAGCTCAAAATCCGCAGCCGCAGCCAGCACCTTCGGATCGTTGGGGAATTTCTCCAGCCCCTGCCGCACCCACGTCTCCGCCTGCTTCATGCTCTGCGACGCGATCGCCGCCCCCACCATGCTCTGATAATCGCCCGCCGTCGCGTTCGTCGCGTCCAGTGACTGCCAGATCGCCAGAGAATCCCGTGGCTGATTTGCCTGCAGATATCCAAGCGCCAGCGCCTTGCTCACGTCGGGATTTCCCGGAAACGCCCGAGCAGCCGCCGTCAATATCTCCAGCGCCTGGCGATGGTCCCCCGCCGCCGAGGCCTGCGCTGCTCGCTGCTGGGCCCACGCCGCCCACACCGTCTGCACCTCGCGCCGCTGATCGTCCGACATATCGTTGCGGCCGCCCAGCAGCATCAGCTGCTGATACAAATCCCGATCGTCCCGCACATTCAGCAGCAGCCACGCGTTCTGGATATCCACCTGCGCCGGCGGAACCCTCCCCTGCGACCGGTAAACATCCTCGACATGCGTCATCAAACCCAGCGCCGCCCGCACATCGCCGTTCGCCGCGAAAATCGACGCCTCCGTTTGCTCAAACTCCACATCCGGATCCAGCTGCCGCTTCACGTCCGGCGGAATCTGCTCCAGCTGCGCCAGCGCGTCCGCATCGTGCCCGGTCTTGTGCAGCGCCGCCAGCAGCCCCTTCCACGCATCCAGCCGCTCGGGATGATCCATCAGCACGCTGCGATAAATCCGGTACGCCGCATCCGCATGATTCCTCTCCAGGTCCAGCCCCGCTACCTGCAGCTGCAGCGGAATCGGCAGCGGCTCTGCCGCGTCCTCATAAAGCCGCACCGCGCGCTCCAGGAAGCCCTGCGCCACGTCGGGATGGTTCTGCCCCTGATAAATTGCCGCCAGCATCGCCAGGAAATTCGGATCGCTCAGCGCCTCGTCATACGCCGTCGGCGGCATCCGCTCCACCATCGTGATCGCTTCCGGATCGTGCCCCATCTGGTGCAGCAGCGACACCCGCCCCTGCCACGCGCTCACATTTTCCGGATCGCGCGCCAGCATTCCCCCGTACACCGCCTCCGCCTGCGCGTAATGCCGATTCTGTCCCAGCGTCTGCGCATACTGCAGCAGTGTGTCCGTCCGGACCTTCTCCTGCCCCGACGCGTAAGGCAGGTTGATTGCCTCTACCAGCAGCCGCTCCGCCTCCGGCCCATTGCCCAGGCCCTCATACACCATGGACAGCGTCCGCAGATAAATCGGATCCTTCTTCACGCGTCGCGCCAAGGCGGTTGGAAACTTCTGCGTCGTCGCAATGGCCGCCTGCCCCTGTCCAGCCTGAGCCTGCGCCATGAACAGCCCGCGCCACATCGCCTCCGACCGCGGTTCTCTCCGTAACAGTTGCTGATACAAAGGCACTGCCTGCGCCGGCTCCTGCGCCTTCATGTACACGCCCGCCAGCCCGGTCAGCGCGTCCACGCTCCTCGGACGCAGCCCCAGCGCCGCCTGATATTCCTTTGCGGCATCGTCCAGCCGATTGGCATTCATCGCCATTGTGCCCTGCTGCATCGCGTTCCAGAAGCGTGCCGTCTCCAGCGACTCCCGAATCACCGGCGCCGTCAGTCCGTTCTGCTCTGCTTCCTGAAAGAACTGCGCCGCCGCGCCAAAGTTCCCCTGCTTCATCCGCAGAAAACCCAGTCCCGCCAGCACTCGTGGATTGTTCGGCTCCTGCGCGCTCAGCACCGCGAACCGGTCCTGCGCCTCGTTCAGATGCCCAGCGCCCAGCGCTCGATACGCTGCCTGCTCCGCCGGCGTCCGCGCCAGTCCTGCTCCCACCTTCGCCTGCCGCGCTTCGGTGGCAGCCAGCTCCTTCTCCAGCTCCGCGTCGGGATGCGTCCTCAGATACCCGCGAATCTCCGCCACCATCGCGGGATTTTGCACGTCCCACTCCAGCGCCTGCCGCAAAACGCCTTGCGCCGTCGCATCCTGCGGATACTGGCTCAGCAGGTGCTCGCCTTCCAGCCGCGTCTTCGGATCGTATGTCAGCACCCGTCCCAAATCGATCGTGTACTGCGGCATTCCAGGATAGCGCTGCGCCAGGCTCCTCAGTCCCGCAATCCCGTCGTCCCGCGTCGCCGGAATCGCCGCCTCCGTGTCGTAATACGCCAGCGCCCAGTTATCTGGCGGATGCCCGTCGAAAATCTCTCGATAGATCTTCAGCGCCGCTTCGTTGTGACCGTTCTTCGCCAGCTCCGCTGCCTGTTGCAGCCGCGCGTTCTGCGCCTTGTTGCTTACCAGAGCTTCGATTTTCGGAATCTCGGGATTGTTCGGGTTCAGCGCCCGCAGTCGCTCAACATACTTCTCCGCCTCGGCATCGTTGCCGCTCAACTTCGCCCAGCGCCCCAGGCCGGCCAGAGCCTCCTGATTGTTCGGATCCGACAACAGCACCTGCTGCCACGTCTGCGCGGCCAGGTCCATGTGCCCGGACTGCTCCAGCGTCTGTGCCTTTTGAAGCAGCGCCTGCTCCGCCGCCGACTGCCCGCGCGCCGGCAGCCCCGCCGCCAGCACCAGCATCAGAGTCATCCCGAAGGTCACCCAGCGCAGCATCCGCTTCACTCCCTGACCTTCCATCCTCCCCGGGCCCTCCCTTGCGGGCGTCCCGCGCACA
The DNA here is from genome assembly GCA_049585375.1 of Acidobacteriaceae bacterium. Lineage (GTDB taxonomy): Bacteria > Acidobacteriota > Terriglobia > Terriglobales > Acidobacteriaceae > Palsa-343. Next base: position 2,911 of record JBAUZR010000226.1, on the reverse strand, counting down.
ATGCGCTGCCGCATCTCGCTCGCGCCGCTCCGTGCGGGCAAAAGCCCATTGTGCCCGAACCTCTGGAGGAAAAAGCGGTCCATAACTCAGCTTTCCTCGATCACCAGCAGCCGCCGCCGCGCCCGCGCTCGCAGCCATCCCCGAATCCAGACTGCGAAGATCAGGCTGATCACCAGCACCACCAGATCCACCATCCATGGGACCTCGCTGAACCACAGGCTCAGCGCCGTCCACCACGGCAGAGCGCCCACGTGATACACCGTCTTTCCGATTCGATAACTCTCAAACTGCCGCCCGCTCAGCAACGCCACCGTGCCCGATACCGCGCTCGACTGCGCCGACTCCAGAAACCCGCCCATCATCGGCTCGAACACGTCGGCGTTCTTCATCTCCACCACCACCACCGTCCGGCCACCCTCGTACGGCGATTCGATCTCTTCGATCAGCGCATCCGGTACGCCCGTCGCGCCGATATCCCCCGACGGCAGTTCGTCGGTCGTCGGAATCTTCCACCACGCGTTGTGGAAGGTCGAGAAAAATCCCCGCGTGTCCTGCACCTTCAGATTGTTCTCGCCCACCGTCACCGGCATCGACGGACCCAGCTGACTTACCGCGCTGTTGTCCTGCCCCGTCCCAATCACCAGCAGATCCGCGTCGTTCCCCGATCGCAGCGCGTCAGGCCCCGTCACCGTCACCCGCAGCGCCGGATACCCTGTCTCCGCCCCAAAATGCCCCAACAGCGTCAGGTACGTCTCAATCTCCTGCTTCGACGGCTGCTCCGGCAGCACCACCTGCGTCTCGCTCAGATCCGCATACCGCGTGAACGGAAAGCCGGCATTCGAAAACAGCTCCAGGTTTGGCAGAGCTGTCCAGTGCGGCAGCCCCCGCAGATCGATGTACGAGCTGCCCAGAATCGACCCCATCAGATTCGGCGGCACCGTGTCCCGGCAATTGCCCGGCCGCAACTGCTGGAATGTCAGCAGAAACTTCATCGAATTGGAAAACGGCCGCAGATTCACTACCGGCAGCGCCATATTCGCGCTCGCCTTCTTCGACACATCTTTCCCCGGCTCGAATGGCACCGATCCCAGATAGGCTTCGTTCGACTCCACCTGCATGCTCGATATCGGCCCGATCGGCACCGAGTTATACCGGTAATCCAGATGCAGCAGAACGTTCTGCTTGTCACCGTAATACAGATCAGGAGGCACCCGATAATACGCGACCAGCGGACCGTCTCCGTTGCCTTCCAGCTCCTGCGGCGTCGAGAAGTTCACCAGCTTCACGCGATTGCCCGCCTCCTCCCACCGCGGCGCATCGTCCGGACGGCTCTTCGCCGGCAGATTCACCTCGTTGATCATGGCCGTGTTTCCCTGCAGACCCGGCCAGCCTGTCGCCACCGCCTGCGCCGCCTCCAGCGTCTGACCCGCGTCGCCGCCCGTTATGATCAGCACCTTGCCATAGGGATCCACCGGGTTCGTCCGAATCGCCACCGTTGGCGCATTTGGCGCCGCCAGATTCAGCCCTGGCGGCACCGCGTTTCCATCTTCCGCAATCAGCACCACATTCCCTGGCGGCAGCGTCGTTCCCACCGATACCGGGAACCGCACCGCCCGGTAATCCGCCAGCGCTCCCAGCCACGATGTCACTACCCCCGCTGCTTCCAGCCCCTGCAGGCTTGGCGTCGCACCAAATACCACCGGGATCACCGGCGGCACAGACAGCTTCGCGTCAAAGAACGGCAGCGGCAGATTCTTCAGCTCATCCGTCAGCGGCAGGAGCGACCCCGCTACCGTGATCGCGCTGTTCGGATCCACCTGCGCCCACAGCGTCGAGCTCAGCGGATCTTCGCAGCCCTCCGTGTAATGCCCTATAAACTCAAACGTCAGCTCGTTACTCCGCACCAGCAGCTCCGCCGGCAGCGGCAAATCCGTCTCGAGCGCCCCTCCATTCGAGTTCTGCGGCACTGGCACCGTCGCAAACAGCGTCCCGTTCAGCATCAGCTTCAGGTGGCTCAGCGACGGAAGCAGGCTCGGCGAAAAGTGATACACCAAATGGAGCGACGCCTGTTTCGCCACCTGATCCTGCGGCAGCGAAAAGTAGATTGAGTAAAACCCGTCCGTCCCATGCAGCTTGATCGCCTGCGTCGTCCCAAAATCAAAGAAGTTGGTCGTCGTCTTAAACGTCCCCGCAGCTGACGCTCCGGTTCCCGTCGCCGCTGCCTGACTCTGTCCCGCAGGCCTGCTCGCCCCCGCGTTCGCCGGCGCCGTCTGCGCCCGTCCCTTCGCCGCCCATCCCAGCAGACCCAGCCCCAGCAGCAACACCGTCAGGCTCTCGGTCGGCAACGCCCGTCGCCGCGTCTTACCATTCCGCCGCCGCATCGACCGGATCGCCAACCCCATCCCGCGGAACGCGATCTTCACAATCCGTCCCAGGCTGCGCAGCGGCTGATCCACGTCGCGCGATTCGCCCCACCCCAGCCACGAATCCGCCCGCGAGAACAGCACCATCGTCAGCATTTCCTCTTCGGCCACAGTCAGAGGATCGAAATGCACGCGCAGCACTCCTCCGGTGACGTCCACCACCCGCCCCGGCAGCTCCGCGTCGCCCGTTCGCAGCGGAAACACTACCCGCACCGCCTCGCCTTCCTGTGCCTCCACCCCCTCCAGCAGCTCCATCGCCAGCCCGCCGCTCGATACATCAATCGTCTGCCCCGGAATCATCCGGCCGTCCGGCAGCAGAGCCCGCACCGGCGCCGTAAAGTTGATCCGCACGTGCGTCCGCGTCTGCCGCGCCTCCCGCGCTACCGCGACGCATACGCTCAGAATCACGATATTGAACGAGGTCCACAGCGCGTTCGTAATGATCGTCCCTGGATGCGTCCCATCCCACAGCCATCCCAGCCCCGGTA
>JBAUZR010000225.1:0-4833 GCA_049585375.1 Acidobacteriaceae bacterium | reverse complement strand
ATGCCGGCCTGTCTCTTCTCGCCGCAGTTTTCGTCTTTCAATGCGTGCCGGAAACCCGCGGCAAATCCCTCGAAGAAATCTCCGCAGGATGGAGGAACAGTTAATCGTGACCTGCAACCGAGTGAATTCCATGCAAATCTCTTCCTATCGTTATCTTTTCCAGCTCGCCCTGCTGTTATGCCTTTTCGGTTCGCTCCTCCTCGCGGTCCGCGCCGCCCATGCCGGCACGCTGAACGGACCTCTGATTCGGGTTGTGAATTACGACCGCGCGGCCTACGCGCCCGGAACTGAAGTATCCGTCTTCGTCACTCTGCAAAACACGACGGCCACAGCTTTTACCGGCAGCATCGACCTCGCAATGAGCAGCCGCGGCCAGCAGATCGGCAGCGCTCAGTCCGAGAGCGTGACGGCGCTTGAGCCAGGCGCTTCCGCCACACTGACCTTCCGGGTGCGTCCGCCGGCGATCAACTACCGTGGGTATCTGCTGTCAATTCGCGCGTTCGATGCGCAGCACAGGCTGATGGATGAAGCGGGGGGGGCCATCGACGTTTCGAGTGACTGGCTGAAATTTCCCCGATACGGGTACGTGACCACGTTTACAGCCGGAACCAATGCACTGGCCCTCATTCAGGCACTTAACACGTATCATATCAACGGCCTGCAGTTCTACGACGTCAATTACGAGCACCACCGCCCGTATTCGCCCAATCAATCCTGGCCTAACCTGTCCAATACCGTAATCGATCGGCAGGTTGTTCTCGATCTGATTCATTCTGCCCACCAATACGGCATGAAAGCGATGGATTACAACCTGTGGAATGGTGCTTATCCCGATTACCTGACCGATGGCAGCGGCGCGCAGCTGGCGTGGGGACAATTCGCCTCGTTATGCGCTCCTCATTGCGGGGTCAAAGATCAAACCGGTTATTTCGGATTTCCAAGCTCCTGGGCTGCCCGATCTCTGCTCGAGATGAACCCCGGTAATCCTGGTTGGCAGAACTATCTGTTCAATAACCCGCAGGGCGAGGTGCAGCTGTTCGAGCACCTCCCCTACGACGGATGGCACATCGATACCTTAGGCGATTCGGCCATCGAGTACGACTTCCACGGAAAACCCTTCTGGCTGGGCGATTCCCTCGCCAGCTTCGTAAACCACGCAAAAGCCGCAATCGGCAACCGCCCTGTCCTGATCAACAGCGTTGATCGCTGGAACCAACCCAGCGTGGCCAGCCACGCCAATGTCGATTTCCTCTACACCGAGCTTTGGGGAGACACAGCGAACTATGCGGATCTGAATGCCGCCACGAGACAAGCTCGCACATACTCTGCCAAACCAATTGTGTTTCCCGCCTACATGAATACCGTGTACGCGCAGAAACATAAAAATTGTGCGACTTGTTTCTTCGATGAGGCATCAGTCCGGCTTGTCGATGACGCCATGCTTGCGGCAGGAGGTATCCATTTTGAAATGGGCGACATGGACAAGATGCTTTCCTATATTTACTGGCCAGGTCCGATGCTCCACATGACACCTTCGCTGCAGGAGGCAGACCTGGACATCGCGAACTTCGCCGTAGCCTATGAGGATCTCCTCCGTTATGGAGTGACGGACGCACCAAATACAGCGGTGATATCCGGGGCCCCGTCCAGCACCAACGGAAGTTCAGGGTCTGTCTGGATTCTGCCGAAGCAAAAAACGGGATTCCAGATGATGAACCTGATCAATCTCGTCGGCAACACGTCCACTGCATGGCGTGATGAAGACGCCAGTTACAGGACTCCGCCCGAGTTCCGCAAATTGAAGGTGCGGTTTTACTACGCTGGCACGATTGTCCCTGGAACATCTCGCCTGATGATGGCATCGCCTGACTACGATCATGGACAGTCTGTTGAACTGCCGTACCAGGCCGGATCGGACAGCGCGGGCCAGTATGTAGACTTCACTCTGCCGCGACTGTTCTACTGGGACCTCATCTATCTCGAGACGACCGGCCATTCCGGTCCCGACTACGATGTCAATCCGTTCGCCGGCCTAAAGGCGGTTGTTTATAACAATGCCAGCATGGGAGGCGTCGGCGTGCTCGATTCCTCCGATTCCGATGGAGGCGAAATTCTCGGGAATGCCTGCTGCGGCAGATGGGTCGAATATGACAATCTCGATTTTGGCGGCGGCGCCGGCACCGTCGCGTTGCGCAGCGCTACAGCGCTCGGCGGGGTGATCGAACTCCGTCTCGACAGGCCATCCGGTCCTGTCATAGCCCGCGCCACGATTCCTGATACCGGCGGCTGGCAGTCCTGGAAGACTCTCTCTTTCCCTCTTTCGGGAGCCCGGGGCAAGCATAACCTGTATCTTGTGTTTCCCGGATCCGCGGTCAATGTCAACTCTTTGCGCTTTGCCCTGGCGAACCCGCATCAGGGGCCGCCGTCTCGCTCGGCCGCCTCTCTACCCGTCGTGCCGTGAGTTCCGGGAGCGTCGAGTGACGTTGCCCCTGCTCCCGTGTGAATCCGGGGTGCCGCAACCAGCCAATGATGAATGCCCGCGATATGAACCAGGTGCGAACAGGGCCCCAATCATCTGCGGACCGGTGTCGGGACGTATCCCTCCGTTCCAGCTGTTTTTTGAAAGCGTTGCCCTTCACTCGCGCCTTGCTTCTGGATGATTGAAGACTAGATAGCATCTGCCTCTTCAGGTTTGTGAGCGATTGATCGCAACAAAATCGTTATATGTGAGCGACTTCTCATATTTCGCTTGACAATCATGCGGTCGCCCATCTCTAATGGCCCCGCATCATGACCGACCTGTTCACCATGCCGAAACGATGCATTGGCCGGGGAGCCGCTTGCGGCCCTCTTTTCGAGAAGTGAGCAGGGCCGTATTGCGAGGGGGCGTCAATGATAGGATTTTCGTTCTTCCTCATCAGGAAGATATCGACTGCGAGAAACTCAGAGCATCTTCGCGGGCGCATGGCCTGGAACGTGGCGCTCGTCGCGTTTTCGCTTCTTGCCTGTCTCTTTGGATGGGCTATCGCTCCGAGCCTGGAGGCGCAGGTGGTGAGCGGTTTCACCGGGACCGTGGTGGACCCGACCGGCGCAGTGCTGCCCGGTGCCACAGTGACGGCCACGAATGAAGCCACACATATCACCGTAAAGGCCGCGTCAACGGCAGAAGGCGTCTATGCGCTGAGTGCTCTGGCCCCTGGCACTTATACACTGACCGTCAGTGCTCCCGGTTTCAGCAGATATGTGCGGAGTCAGATTGTCGTCGGAACCGGCGTGGTCTCCACAATCGATGTTTCGATGGAGGTTGGCTCCGCCAGCCAGTCGGTTAACGTGCGATCGGAATCCATTGCACTGAATACGACCCAGCCTCAGATCAATACTGTGCTGGAACCGGCGCTTCTCAACGCATTGCCGATCGAACTTTCCGGATATGCCAGGCAGATCGATCAATTCGTGTTCCTTACCCCCGGCGTACAGGGCGATTCCTGGAACAAGAATACGGATGGTGGCCTGAATTTCCAGAGCGGTCTGGTCTTGAACGGCATACCGATCGTCCAGGTCAACATGCAGGGTCAGCAGACGTATATGAATCCCCCCTTTGAGATGGTGCGGGAGTTCAGCGTCGTGCAGTCGACTTTCTCAGCTCAGTATGGACTTGGGCAGGGTGTCGCCACCTATCAAATGGCATCGGGTACGAATCAATTGCACGGGGATGCATTCGAAATCAACCGCAACAGCTTCTTCGATTCCGACGGATTCTTTGCGTCTAATTTCAACGCCCAGGGGAAGCCGATCCCTCCGGTCGATCACCAGAACGACTACGGCTTTACGATTGGCGGGCCGCTCACTGTTCCAGGGCTCTACAACGGAAGAGATCGAACCTTCTTTCACATCAGCACAGACTGGTTCGAGGAAAATCAGGCTCTCACCTCCTTTGCCACGGTTCCCACCGCTGCCATGAAGCAGGGCGACTTCTCTCATTTTGTCGATGCCGGCGGAAATCAAATTCCGATCTACGATCCAACAACCGGACAGCAGTTCCCTGGCAATCAAATTCCCACGAGCCGCTTCAGCGCGATTGCCCAGTCAATTCTGCCGCTGATTCCCAATCCGGACCGCACAGGCACCGTTTACGGCCAGCAGAGCAATATCTCGCCCCTCGTCCATTCGGAGCCATTCGATCAGACGCTGTGGGGGTTTACAGTCGACCACCATCTAACCACGTCTCAAAATGTCCGCTTTAGCATGTGGGAGGACAACCAGCACGAGACCTACTATGCGCAGGCTCCGTTCGTTCCTTCGACCAATGAACTGCAGAGCTCGATGGACGACTATAACTATGCATCAGGATATCTGCTCGACTACTCGAAAACTGTCAGTCCCAATCTTGTTGCTACGGCAGGAATGGCGTGGGTTGGTATCCTGGATGGGCAGGGGAACGGCGGTCCGGCTGTCACTAATTTCCCGGGTGTTCAGGACAGTCAGTACTTCCCCGGCGTTACCTTCAACGGCCAGAATCCCCTCACCCCATGGGGCGTCGATTCCGGCTATATTGCCAACCGCGATCGCGAGCTGGGAATCTCGCTTGTGAATAACTGGCTGTGGACGCATGGCGCTCACTCCCTCAACATCGGCTGGGAATATCGCCGGGGTTACGATGACACACGGCCCGATACGGCAGGCGCGGGACAGGTGAATTTCAGCCAGGCCGAAACCTCCGTTCCCGACCCGAGTAACCCAAACTTCTACTCCTGGGGCAGTTCCTTTGCCAGCTTCCTGCTCGGTTCAGTGGATTCCGCGAGCCGCACAAATGCCATCGAGACGAGAATTCAC
>JBAUZR010000224.1:0-3376 GCA_049585375.1 Acidobacteriaceae bacterium | reverse complement strand
GCTGAACCGCTTCTTGCCCATTCGCGCATCATGCCACCGGGGGACGACGTTCCAGACCAGCGGGCGGGCCAGACTATGGCTCCGGTTTAGTGGGCAAATTCGCCTGCCGCAGGCCGAGAACCTACAGGTCAGCGTGATGTTCCGGCGTGAACCGCTGAACCTGAGCCAACTCAGGCCAAAGTGAACGAACTCTCTCGTGACTGGGACGCCGCTACGGACCACGTGGTCGCTACAGCGGTCGGGATGGTCGGGAGGCTAGCCCCTAGACATCGCGCACGCGGCGCAGCCTTGACGATACATCGTGTGGCGGAGGCCACCTTCGGGTATGGTTGCGGATGCTTCGCTTGTTGCGGATACTGCGATTAGGAGGTGGCGAACGTGTCTGTACGCAGCATCAGTTCAATCAATCCCGGCGACGTCGACACCGGGATCGCGGAGCGTGCCGCTCGGCGCATCACGGAGTACCTCGACGGACACCCCGATGAAGACCTCATCGAGGCTCTCGGGGAGGTCGGAACCGAGGACGCCCTGATCATCCCACGTGCGACGGTCGTCATGTTCGCCCAGATTCTCGACCTGCTGGCACAGGGGCATGGGGTTCAGATCATCCCGAAGGAAGTGGAACTCAGTACACAGCAGGCCGCGGACATGCTCAATGTCTCGCGTCCATACCTGATCGGCTTGCTCGAATCTGGCCGGATGCCTTTCCGCAAGGTCGGAAGACATCGGAGGATCAAGTTCGAAGACCTTGTGGACTACCAGCGCCAGGACGATCTGCGCCGACGCGATGCGGCCGACAAACTGGCCGAACTTAGCGAGGACCTGGACCGGTAAAGACGCTAGCCCCATGGGAAATCAGGCCGAAGTCCCCGGACGATTTCGTGCGTGATGTGATGGACTTCGATTCTCAGGCCGTATGGGCCTGTGTTCAGCAGATTGTTGACTCGCGTAAGAAGCGCCCCGTAACGATCGATGATGTCCTTGGCGAGCTTCAACGGGATGGCCTGGTAGCGGCCTCGGCTGCACTGCGGATGAAGACGATCTAACCGCCATTGGTCGTCGTGCGTGTCGAGGCGGCCTAGTCCCAGTCAGTCCCCAGGGTTAGGGGAGTCCGCAGCCGGATCCTTCCAGTTGTCCGGCGGCTCGATCTTGGCTTCGATGCTCGCATGCTCTTTAAGCAGGTAGAGCAGGTTCGCTCCGTCGATAAGCTCGATCGGCTTGTTCTGTGCGAACTCGAAGCTGGCTTTTCCGTAGCCAGAGGTCGTGACGAGGATCCCCTTGCTGGCACCTTCGTTTTGCAGCGTACCGAACAGGTCGCGAACAGCCGAGACACCGACAGTGTTCTTGTAACGCTTGGCCTGGATGACTACCTTCCCGCCGAAGATCGGCCGGGGATCCCAGGCCACGCAGTCCACTCCCCCGTCCCGGGATGCCCTAGTCTGTCTGGCCTCCAGTCCCATCTTCGTGAAAAGGTTCTGGATTAGGGACTCGAACTCGGTTGGCGATAGGTCCATGAGGTTCGGGCGCTGGTCCAGCTCCGACAGCGCATCGCTCTCGGCGATGAAGCGGGGATCGACCATGCTGAATTCCAGCACCGGCCGGACAGGAGCCAGTTCTGCTGGACTCTTCGACACGCCGGCGGACAGGTGCCTCAGGCACGCCAACGGGTCGACGTGTGCCAGATCCAGCTCCTTGAAGGTGTCCCTGGTCGTCCGCAGAGTCACCAGGCACGGGCGAACGCGTCGGCCGCTGCCTGGATCCGTGGTATCAACGACGCCATTGAAGACGACAGTGTCGATGTGTCCGCCCGAATCCGCTGCCAGTAGTTCATATACCGTGCGGATCGCGACCTGCGCGACCACCGAGGCGTACAGGGCCTTGCTCTGCGTCTGCGGCCTGGCAATCTCGGTGATCGTGTCCGAGGTCTTCACGTACCTATATGCCTTGACTGCCGGGACAGCAGCCACCGTCGGCAGCTCGTACTCGACAACTGCCTGCCGGGACTCAGGTACGTACGCGAGCTTGAACTGCTGCGGGAAGGTAGCAGGGTACTGCGATGCCTCCAAGACCATCGAGCAATAGGCAGCGACGGCGTCCTGCGCACCTCGGCGGTAGTCAGCCTGAAACGCGTCTATCTCCAGATGCTGCCTGTCCGCTTCGGCCTTCGCCGCGTCAGCGGCCGCCTGCCACTGAGCTCGGGCCTGCGCCAGTGCCGCAGTTCGCTGCCGTTCCCGTGCAGCGTGTTCCTGTACAGCTCTTTCGTATCTCACCCGTCCCTCTTCGAATGCCTGCTCGTACTTGCTCTTGCCGAGCACCTTCGACAGGCCAGTTGGTGGCGCAGGCCTGAAAGCATCCGGCGCAGGCGGAGGCTCAGGCTGCTCAAGGTGCCCATCCCGCCACGGAGGAACAGCAGCCGGCTTCTTCAACGAGGTAAACCTGATCTGGCCAGCGGACTTCAGGGACACTGTCAGCAGGCCCTGCAGAGCCGCAGCCTCAGCCTCAAGATCATCATTCTTCGCAGCTACCTCTGCCGTCCGACTCTCAGCGTAGAGACGCTTGCGCTCCTTCTCATCCGCCGTCCGGGCCCGCAGATATGCAGCATGCGCGCGTTCTGCTTCGCGGCGCGCGGCAGCCTGAGCGCGCGCCTGGGCAGCTTGCGCACGAGTCGCCTCCCTCTGCATCTGCGCATACATGGACACATATGAACGATGGCGCGCCATCCCCACTCCCTCAAAAAACCCAATAACGCCTGTATGCCAAGGCGAAGATAAGGCTACGCCCGGACGGCCGCGGCGACCACCCTGTCAGTACTTCTGTGTGAGTAATGGCTAATCGCCAAAGGCTTCCCCGGTTGCAGGTTCCCTCCACAGAAAACGGTTCGCCCGTGACGCTCCCGCCGTCAATCCTGGCCTGCACTACTGAGAGTGCTGTGCAGCGGACCCCCGCCAGCCGGTAACCCGCACCGCAACACCAAATTATCCGGGCAGCGCGACCGCCCCGGCGAAATGGCTAATTCCGGGTCGCAGGGTGGGCTTGATGACCTGGCGTGCGTGCGCCACGTGAAGACCGGTGTCAGGTAACACTCGGTGCAGTGTTCATGCACTCGGCCCATGGTCACCGGGGAGTGGCTGCGCTACGCTCTACTTGCATCGTGCGGGGGGAAGGTGCTGGTGATGACAGGACCGCAAGACCGGGCAGCGGCGGGCGATGACCAGCTCAGGGCGGGCCACGCCGACCGCGAGCAGGTGGTCGAGGCGCTGAAAGCCGCGTTCGTGCAAGGGCGGCTGACCAAAGCTGAGCTCGACACGCGTGCGGGCCAGGCGCTGTCCGCGCGAACCTGCGCCGAGCTGGCCGCACTGACCGCCGACATCCCGGC
>JBAUZR010000223.1:0-3462 GCA_049585375.1 Acidobacteriaceae bacterium | reverse complement strand
GCACATTGTCGAGGCCATCTTCGAGTCCTTTCGTTGCTGGTTGAAATCACCAGTAGTTTTTGGCTGGTGCTGGCATTGTCAGCCGGGAAGCGGCGAAGCGCGGTCGCCCTTGAAGAGCAGGCGGATGGGGCGGAGCAGCCACACCTGCCATCTGCGGCGCAGGCGGAAACGGGCGGCAAAGGCGAAGTCGGCGTCGATGAGGCGGGTAAGCAGGATGCGCAGGTGGCGGAATCGCGTCAAAGCGCGACTCCTCGGCCTGGTTTCGAGGGCCAGGAAGAACTGGTGCTTCGCGCGCCAGTCGAGAGGCGGGGCGGGCGCGCGAACGCGCTCCTGCCAAAGCTGCGCGGCGAGGGTGTCGAGAGATTCGCGATCGCGAAGGTTCAGAGAGGCTGGATCGGCCACGGCGAGCCGAGGGTCGAGGCGAACGGCCATTCGGGTTCCAAGAGCGAGCAGATTATCGGCAGCCGGATTGAACGGGGACGGCGTTGGGCTTCCGGGCCAGGATCGGAAGGCGAAGACGAGGTCCAGGATGTGGCTGAGCCGTTCGAAGCGGTGGCGCACGCCGTGCAGGCACAGGAAGAGCCGTTCATCATCGGGAGCAAGGAGCCGGGCCGGGACACCATGGAATTCGGCCGACTGGGCGCGCTGCCAGGCTTCGGCGACGCGGAAGTCGAAGGCGAGGGGATTTTCGACGTCGTGGTGGAGCTCGATGGTGATGCCGCCACGGCGCCAGGGCCGCTGGTAGTCATCGCGACGGCCCGCCGGTAAGAATCCGAGTCCGGAGAGCAAGCCTTCGGCCGGGGATATGTCGGATCGGCGAACGAGCAGGTCGAGATCGGCATAGTTGCGCAGGCTGGCGTCTCCGCAGAGCCGCTCGGCCAGCCATGGGCCTTTGAGGGAGATGACGGGGATGCTGCGGCGGTGAAACTCCGCCAGCGTCTCTTTGAGAGTCGAGGTCCAGAGAAACGCGGAGAATTGCGCGCTGCGTCGGATTCCGTGAAGGCGTTCTGCGAGCTGCGGACTCCACGGATCGGCGGCATTCAGACAGGCTGCGGTCCAGGGCAGGATGTATTCCTGCTCGGCAAGATCGAGGACCGTCATCCACTCCAGCAACGGGATGTCGGAGATCGGCTCTCCACGCAGGAGGGTGAGCAGAGACTGCATGCCGGCTCTCATGCGAGGGGCTCCCTGGCGGCGAGGGCGGTGAGCAGAGTGCGGGCCGTCTCCGGCGCCTCGCCGCGTTTGGATCGCCAGGCGGTGGCGTGGCGCATGGTCGCGGTCAACGTAGCCAGAACGCGGGCTGGGGTGCGCTGCACGGGAACGGCATGGAGCAGCATTTCCAGAACGGCTCTGCCGGGCGAGAGAAATTCAGGGGCCCAGCAGGCGCCTTCGGCAAATTCCGTGAATAGGACGAGGTCCACGGGGATCGGTCCGGTTCCCGCCTGGCCGTTGAGCTGCGCCAGGGGAAGGGGCGTTTGCTCGGGGTGCCCGGGGCGGCGCATCTGCAGCGTACGGGTGAAGGGGTGAACGCGGCCCTCGCTGTCGAGGAGAGCAAACTCGTCGGAATAGTAGCTGGCGCCGGCACGGACCAGCTCCGCGACCAGGGTCGATTTGCCCGCGTGGCTGAAGCCGGGAAGGAGGAGCGCGCGATCCTGCCACGCGACGACGCCCGCGTGAAGGAAGACGTAATCCGGCGCGAATTCGGCGACATGGATCGCGAGGTGAGAGCTGAGTTGCTGGATCGAGAAGTCGAGCGATTTTGCATCCGAGAGCAGCCGGTCATCGGCGAAGACCTGATAGCGAGTCTCGCTTCCGACAGGGTGCAGAGCGAACGTCGCTGCGGCGTCGGGCACAGGGGCGATGCATTCAACGGAGCCAAACGGTGCGTGTTCGCGCATCTGATCGAGGAGTGTGTGTGAGGAGGCGGAGAGCCGGAAGGGAACACCCCAGGCGATGAGATCGAGGCAAGGATCGCCTGTGGTCATCGGTCCGAAGCGGGATGGAGTGCTCTCCGTTTGATATAGCGTCATGGTCCTGGTCTTTCTTGCCGGAGCCGAGGTTCGTTCAGGGTTGAGCCGGGGGACCGAGCAGGGGCGTCTTTACCGGGCTTGCGACGCCGATGAACTCAGTCAGGGTATTGCCGTAAGCGTTGCTGATCCAGAGATTGCCGCTGGCATCGATGGCCGCCCCGAAGGGTCCGTACAGCGACGCGTCCTGCCCGAAGCCGGCGGCAGGGGAAAGAGCCTGAAGGTGGGCGCCATCGAATTCGCTGAGAGTGTTGACGCGGTAGTTTGCAGTCCAGACGTGGCCCGCGCCATCGATGGCGATGCCCACCGGAGTTTCGACACCGCCGGTCATGACTGCCTGGCCGAGGACATCTCCGGAAGAGGAGAGCTCGACGACGGAAGAGGCGTCGTAATCGGCGATCCAGAGATTGCCGGAGGCATCGAGCGCGATGCCCGCGGGGACATCGCAACAGGAGAAAGCGCTGACAGCGCCGGCCGGGGTGACTTTGGCGACGCCGCCCTGGTAGGCGAACCAGCCGTTCTGGGCGGCATCGACAGCGACAGCAGTAGTGAAGGGCAACGCCGAAGGAGCATAGCCGGAAGTGCCGGAGATGGCGGCTCCGTCAGCTGCGAGCAGAGTCGCCGTGGAGTTCGCATGATCAGCGACCCAAATATTGCCGCCGGATGTAGCGGCGACAGCGATCGGATAGTAGATACCGCCGCCTGTGTAGCCTGCGCCGGAAAGGTTCTCGCCCGTGTTACTGAGGTGTGTAACGCTGCCCGTGGCCGTGCCTTGGGAGGAAGGGCCGTTCTCGTTGGTAATCCAGACAGAGTCCTGGGCATCGACGGCAATCCCAAAGGACTCCTGCAGGCCGGTGGCGGCGTAACCGTTGGGCGATGCGGGAATCCCGGTGTTGGAGAATTCAGAAGCGGCGCCGCCGAAGTAGTTCGCGACCCACACATTGCCTTTGGAGTCGATGGCAAGCGAGCCGGGGAGATTGAGGCCGCCGCAGCCTGAGGTGCAATTACCGTAGGTGGCGGAGAGGGTCCAGTCGTGGGGCGCGGCTGAAAGCACAGGTTGAAAGGGAGTAACGGTGAGCAGCGCGAAGATGGCACCGACCTGGGCCGCGGGGTTGCGGATAATATTGAGCGCGGCGTCGAGTGTGTCGGATGGTGTCGAGGACCCTTCGGTTGCGGCAGCGAACAGATCCTGACAGGCGGATCCGGTGCTGGACTGATTGCACGCCCACAGGATATCCGCCAGCGCGTTGATCTTCGTGGTTTCGAGGACGGTGTTCGCGGGCAAGGATGGACCGGGGGCCGTCCCTTTACTGTTATCGACGAGATTGCTCACCGTCAGGAAGGCATTCCGCAGCCCGGCAACGTTGGACGAGGTTGCACCGACGTTGATTCCTGAGCCGATGAACTGCTCAAGCGCCCAGACGGAGGCTGCGGT
>JBAUZR010000222.1:0-6739 GCA_049585375.1 Acidobacteriaceae bacterium | reverse complement strand
GGATGAGGGGGCGCAGAGGTGCGGGCACGGTCGGCCGGTCTCGGTGCGGACGGGAACTGGCGGCGGGTTTGGGGGGAGCGCTGCGGGGGCAGCGGAGGCTGAGGGCGGAGTGGGGGCGGCAGCGCGGCCATTCTGAGCCGGGGTGGATGCGGGAGGAGCGGCGGCTGTGTTGTGCTCTGGCTGTGCGACAGAGGGGGGGGTGGCCGCGTGTCCGGGCGCTGCGAGTTGCGAGGCCTGGGATGGGGGCGCGATCTGAGCGGGCGCGAATCGGGGGAGGATCGCGGTGGAGAGCAGACAGGCGAGGGCAAAACGGATGAGGGGGCGCAGAGGTGCGGGCACGGTCGGCCGGTCTCGCTGTGCGAGGATACAGGTAGCCCGAATTGATTTTCGGCGCCCAGGCCGATGGTAATGTCCCCTCATTCTCGACGCGAACCTTCCAGAAAAAAGCAGGACCGGAAGAAGCAGGCTACCGGAAAAGCGGCGGCGGGCGCACGCCCGAATAGCGAAACCCCTGCGAAAAAGCCCAGGTTGGCTGAGGATCGGCTGAACGTTGGCGGATCGGCGCCGGTGAGCGGGCCCGAGGCGGAGGGAGCGGTTCTTGTGTCGCGGCGAGCGGCGGATCGGCTGCGGGCCGGGCACGTGTGGGTTTATCGATCGGACGTGGAGCATTGGCCGGAGGGCGAACTGGCGGCGGGACTGGTGCCCGTGGCGGATCGGCGGGGCGCGCTGCTGGGGACTGCGCTTTATAGTCCTGCGTCGGAGATTGCGCTGCGGGTGGTCTCTGAAGAGCGGCTTGCCGATGAGGCGGCGTGGCTGGAGTTGCTGCGAGAGCGGTTGCGGGCGGCGATCGCAG
This sequence comes from Acidobacteriaceae bacterium, assembly GCA_049585375.1. Lineage (GTDB taxonomy): Bacteria > Acidobacteriota > Terriglobia > Terriglobales > Acidobacteriaceae > Palsa-343. The sequence goes on along the minus strand of JBAUZR010000222.1, from coordinate 5,886 downwards.
GGCGAGCGGGGATGCTCGACGAGAACAACGATGCGGTTCGGCTGGTCTTCAGCGAGGCGGATGCGCTGCCGGGGATCACGGTGGATCGCTATGCCGGGCTGGTAATTGTGCAGCTGCGGCAGAAGGCTCTGGATACAGCCGCGGTGCGGGCGGCGGTGACGGAGACGCTGCGGGAGCTGGTGGATCCGGAGACCATTCTGGAGCGTGAAGATCCTCGAATTCGGGAGCTGGAGCAGCTGAGCGTGCCGGCGTCGGCGACGCTGTATGCGCGGAATGCGGAGCATCCGGTGACGAGCACGATTTTCCGGTTGAACGGGCTGCGGTTTCATTTCGATGCGACCAGCGGGCAGAAGACGGGGGCGTTTCTCGACCAGCGGGAGAATTATGCGGCCGCAGCGCGGTGGGCGCGGGGTGAAGCGCTCGACGTGTGCACGTACCAGGGTGGGTTTGCGCTGCATCTGGCGCGGGCGTGCGGGCGCGTGACGGGCGTGGATGTTTCGCGGGCGGCGCTGGAGGTTGCGGAGCGGAATCTGGCCTTGAACCGAGAGGGGAACCGCGGGGCACTGGGTGCGGCTGAGGTGGACTGGGTGGAGGCGGACGCGTTTGCGCTGCTGCGCGACTGGAGCGATGGGGGGTCTCAGTACGGGACGATCGTGCTGGATCCGCCGGCGTTTGCGAAGACGAAGCGCGCGGTGGAGGGAGCGCTGCGCGGGTATCGCGAGCTGAACCTGCGGGCGATGAAGATGCTGCGGCCGGGGGGGCGTCTGGTAACGTGCTCGTGCTCGCACCATGTGAGCCTGGGAGATTTCATGGAGACGCTGCGCGCAGCGGCCGGCGATGCGGGGCGGCGGGTGCGGGTGCTCGAGGTGCGGGGCGCGGCGGCGGATCACCCGGTGGTGCTGAATATTCCGGAGACGGAGTATTTGAAGTGCGTCATTCTTGAAGCGGAAGACAGCGTATAGCGTTTAGCGTGCCGTCAGGTGAGGTCGGCCCAGGCGGGGGAGAGTTCGCGGAGCTTGCGGACCACGTCGATGAGGCGGTCGGCGACGAAGTCCACTTCTTCTTCTGTCGTGAAGCGGCCGAGGCCGAAGCGCAGGGAGCTGTGGGCGGCTTCGTCGCTGAGCCCCAGGGCTCGCAGCACATGCGAGGGCTGGATGGCGGCGGAGGTGCAGGCGGACCCGCTGGAGAGTGCGACGTCGCGCAGGCCCATCATGATGGATTCACTGTCGGTGTGGGCGAAGGTCATGTTCAGGTTGCCGGGCAGGCGATGCTGCGGGCAGCCGTTGACCTGAACCTGATCGAGGCCGGCGAGGAGTTTGGTCTGGAGGCGGTCGCGGAGGGCAGCAAGGCGCTCGGCTTCGGAAGACAATTCTTCGGCTGCGAGTTCGCAGGCGTGGCCGAGTCCGACAATGCCAGGAACGTTGAGGGTGCCGGAGCGGAGGCCGCGTTCGTGTCCACCGCCATGCATTTGTTCGGCGAGGGCGATGCGGGGCGGCTTGCGACGGACGTAGAGTGCGCCCACTCCTTTAGGACCGTAGATCTTGTGGCCGGAGATGGAGAGCAGATCGATGGCGCTGCGGGGTGCATCGACAGGGAGCTTGCCGACGGCCTGGGCGGCATCGGTGTGGAAGAGCACGCCGTGTTCGCGGCAGAGCGCGCCGATTGCGTCGATGGGCTGCACGGTGCCGATTTCGTTGTTGGCAAACATGATTGAGACGAGGGTGGGCTTCTCGTCCTCGATGGCGCGACGGAGGTCGTCGAGGCTAACGCGGCCTTCCGCATCGACGGGCAAGACGGTGACGCGGCAGCCTTGTTTCGCGAGCCACGCGCAGGGGTCGAGAACGGCTTTGTGCTCGGTGGCCTGGGTGATGATGTGGATTGACCGCTGAGGGTCGGCGAGGCGGGCGGCTTCGACCGCTCCTTTGATGGCGAGGTTGTTGCTCTCCGTGGCGCCGGAGGTGAAGACGATCTCTTTGGGGGAAGCGCCGAGGAGCCGCGCGATTTGTCCGCGGGCGGTTTCGACGGCCTGCTCGGCGGCCCAGCCAAAGGAGTGGCTGCGGCTGGCGGCGTTGCCGTAGACATCGGTGAGATAGGGCAGCATGGCCTCGAGCACGCGCGGGTCGATGCGCGTGGTGGCCTGGTTATCCATGTAGATGGGAAGGTTCATCGGAGGTGACGCCAAGTGAGGAGGAAAAGACCTCAGGGGCTAAAAGCCCTCCTCTTATCGTGAATCTTATCGGCACGACTCAAAGTCGTGCCCTGATACAAAACCAAGCTTGCTCGCGACGCTACAACTGAATCGTGATGAGTTCCGAAGCGGACCTGGCGTGCGCGGCATCGCCGGGCTCGGCGAGATCGGAGATGCTGATCCGGCGGAGCAGGTCGGAGATGCTGTCGTTGACGCGGGCCAGCGGTTCTTTGATGGTGCAGCTGTCGGTGAGGTCGCAGCCACTGTCGCTGGTGCCGCAGGAAGTGATGAAGAGCGGGCCGTCGATGGCGTGGATGACCTCAAAGGCGGAGATTTCGCTGGGCCTTTTGAGGAGCGAATAGCCGCCGCTCATGCCGGCGTGGGACTGCAGGATGCCGACCTTCGCCAGGCGCTGCAGGATTTTGGCCAGGAGCTGCGGCGGAATGTGGTAGGCCTGGGCGATGTCCCGGGCGCTGAGCGAGGGTTCGTTGGGATGCTCAGCGAGGTATTTGAGGGCCATGAGGCCGTAATCGGCTTTTTTGGTGAGCCTGAGCATAAGGGGGCCGTATAGCAATTTTACGGCCAGGAGGAAGCGAATTCAACGGAAACGGGGATAGGGCAGCTCGGGCGCCAGGCGGCGCGGCAGCGAACGGGATGATTCGTTCAGCAGCGACTCGGCTGAGCCGGTGCTCTGCGCGGACGGCGAGGGTTGCGCAATCGTTTCACTTCCGGCTTCGGCCACGTTCCAGGCCGGAACAAATGCTGTAGACTTCTCCGCGGTGTGAGAAGGGCCGGGCGTGCGTTCTCCGGCGGGCGGCTGCTCGTGCGGGGGTTTGGGCGGATCGGCAAGAGAGGGGCAAGGGGGACCGAATGAATCGACACAGCGTGCGCTGGCCAGTGCTGGTGGGGGCGGCCTTATTGTTGCCGGGGATGATTGCTGCAGCACAGACGGCTCCGGTGGTGACCGGGGACGCGCGGGTGGATCAGTTGCTGAGCAAGATGACGCTCCAGGAGAAGCTCACGCTGATCCACGGAGCGAAGGAAGATCCGGGCGTGTATCAGGGGCAGGCGGGTTATCTGGCGGGGATTCCGCGGCTGGGGATTCCGGGGCTGCGGATGGCCGATGGGCCTCCGGGGGCGCTGACGCGGGTGCCAAGCCAGGGCGAGACGGCGACGATGGGCGTGGCCGCGACCTTCAGTGCGAAGGATGCGGAGGAGAATGGCGTGGTGATTGGCCGGGAAGACCGGGCGAACGGGATCGACGTGAGCCTGCAGCCATTTGTGAACATCGATCGCGATCTGGAGTTCGGGCGCGGCTACAACACGTTTGGCGAGGATCCGTACCTGACCAGCGTGATGGGCGTTGGAGAGATTAAGGGCATTCAGTCGCAGCATGAAATGGCGATGGCGAAGCACTATGTCGCGTATGACTCGAACAGCGGCAACATCTTTGTCGATGATCAGACGCTGCACGAGGTGTACGTTGCGCCGTTCGATGCGGCGGTGAAGGCGGGCGTGGCGTCGATTATGTGCTCGTACAACCGAGTGAACGGGACGTTTGCCTGCGGCAACAAGGACACGCTGACGACGATTCTGCGGGACCAGATCGGGTTTAAGGGATTTGTGACGTCAGACTGGGGCGCGGTGCACGCGGTGAACTTCATCAATGCCGGGCTGGATATGGAAATGCCGGGCACCGGGATCGGGATTCCATCCTTCTTCAGTCCGGGACCTCCTCCTCCGCCGCCTCCGCCGCACGTGGCGGAGGATCTTGGCGACATGTTTGGCGGGCACATTCCCGAGGAGCCGGCTCGGAAGCGCGAGGGCGGGGGCGATTTTGGCGTGAAGCTGAGTCCGGAGCGGATGAGCGAGGCGCTGAAGGATGGGACGGTGAGCGAGGCGGCGATCACGCGGGCTGCGGGATACGTTCTGTACGAAATCGTTAAATTCGGCTACATGGACGGCATGCAGAAGCACACCGTGACTCCGCAGGATGTGGAGGCGAATGCAAAGATCATCGAGAAGACGGGCGAAGATGCGGCGGTACTGCTGAAGAATGACGATGCTGTGCTGCCGCTGAAGGCAGATGACCTGGGATCGGTGGTGTTGATTGGGCCGACGGCGGGACAGGTGGACTCGATTGGCATCAACGGCGAGCGGAGCGTCGGGCTGGCGTGGCGGGAAGTGGGTCCGCTGGCGGCGATGAAGAAGGTCTCGGGCAATTCGAACATTCAGTTTGCGGTTGCGGATGACATGACGGGGACGACGGTTCCGGCGAGCGCTCTGAGCCACGATGGCAAGCCCGGGCTGTTGCGGACGGGCGGAGGCGCGGAGCAGACGGACGCGGAACTGAACTTCACAAAGAAGAATGGGAAGGCTCTGCCGCCGAACTCCACCGTCACATGGAAGGGGACGCTGACGCCGCCGCATGCAGGTAATTACTGGATCTATCTGCAGGCGATGGGGACGAATGCGAAGATCTCGCTGGATGGAAAACCGCTGGCGCGGACGGGCGCGTTCCAGGGCGGCGTGCACGGTGACATTCTGCAGGCTAACCAGGACAACGTGGTGCCGACTCCCGATGGACTGGACAACGTGCGGAGGGCGGTGCAGCTGAGCGCGGGCCCCCATGCGATCGAGATCTCCACCGGTCGGGACAGCTCGGGCTCGCCGGTGCAGGTGCGGCTGAACTGGTACACGCCGGAGAAGCGGGCGGCGGATCACGCGGCGGCCATTGACGCAGCCAGGAAGGCTAAGGTCGCGGTGGTGTTTGTGTGGACGCGGCTGACCCCGGTCTTTGGATTGCCGGGCGATCAGGACCAGCTGGTGAACGAGATCGCGGCTGTGAATCCCAACACGATTGTGGTGCTGAACACCAGCCAGCCGGTGGCACTGCCGTGGGTGGACAAGGTGAAGGGCGTGCTGGAAATGTGGTGGCCGGGCGACGAGGGTGGATGGTCGACGGCGAACGTGCTGCTGGGCAAGGTGAGTCCGGCGGGACGGCTGCCGGTGACGTGGGGAAAGAAGCTGACGGACTATGCGGCGACGGATCCGCGGTATCCCGAGCGCAGCTGGAAGGGCGTGGACGGCAAGACGACATACAGCGAAGGCGTGAATGTGGGGTATCGGTGGTTCGATAAGGAAAATATCGAGCCGCTGTTCCCGTTCGGCTTCGGCCTGAGCTATACGACGTTTGAATACTCCGGACTAAAGACGGCGAAGGCGGATGACGGCGGGCTGGATGTAACGGTCGCCATCAGGAACACGGGCAGTGTGGACTCCGATGAGGTGCCGCAGGTGTATCTGGGCGCGCCGAGGGATGTGCCGGAGGGAGTGCAGTTTCCGGTGCGGGCGCTGGTGGCGTTCGATCGCGTGAACATTCCGGCTGGAGAGACGCGGACGGTGACTCTGCATGTGCCGCCGCGGCAACTGCAGTACTGGTCGACGAAGGAGCAGAAGTGGGTGACGGCCGGCGGGGAGCGCACGATCAGCGTGGGCGGCTCGTCGCGGACGCTGCCGCTGCATGCGGAGGTCGACGTCGCGAAGATGTGAGGCTCAGCAGGGAGGGGTTTCAGCGGGTTGCGCCGGAACCCCTCCGGCCTGGTTCGTCTGGATTCTCGAGGCGGGGCGCCTGTCACAGGCTCCACGCCGGGTGGCCAGTCAGGATCGATGTGCAAAGGCGGCGGACGGACCCGCAG
>JBAUZR010000221.1:0-7910 GCA_049585375.1 Acidobacteriaceae bacterium | reverse complement strand
CGTGGACCGAGGAACTGGGTAAGGCGGTGCTGAACCAGCGTGCAGATGTGATGGACGCGGTCCAGCGACTGCGGCAGCGCTCATACGACTACGGATATCTCCGTTCCTCGCCTTACGATGCGGTGGTCAACTCCGCAGGCTATATCGAAATCCTGCCTACCAACCCTGAGTACATTTACGTCCCCACCTACGATCCAGCGATTGTGTATGCACCACCGCCGCCCGGATTCGCGATTTCTGCCGCCATCCACTTCGGTCCAGCAGTAGTTGTTGGAGCCGCATTTGCACCCTGGGGATGGATCAGTCCTGGCTTCGTGTGGGGAACGCACGCCATTATCATCGACCGTTCGCCGTGGAATCGCGTCTGGTTCAATCGCGGCTTCTACGTTCACCCCTATATTCATCCGTGGATCCGCCCCGCCAGGCCACGCATCGAAATTCACCCCATCCGTCGCAGATAGAGTCGCCCGGGCGTTCTGCGCAGCCAACTATGGACGTATCCCGAAGGTGCCATTGCCATGAGATTGATTCCTGCAATACCGCGTATCCTGCTCCCGATTCCCCTCTTAATTTGTGCGGGCATCACCGCAGGCTGTAACTCCAACCCATCTGCGAAGCAGAACCCTCCGCCTTCGAATCCCAAGCCTGCCCAACCCGCGCCGGCCGCTTCTCCGGGTCAGCAGCAGCACCTGAACCCTGATGTTGAAAAGCAGCGCGATGAGCAAAAGCAGCAGGCGCAGGGCACCCTCAACCCCGATGCCATGACCGCTATCGACGATACTCGGAAAGCCATCGATGCGATTGCATCCGGCGACAAAGACAAAGCAATGTCGGCCATTGAGGATGCCACGGGCAAGATCAATATCCTTCTGGCCCGCAATCCGGCGACGGCGCTGCTTCCCGTCGACGTTACCGTCGAAGTGATTGATGTTGCTCCCCTCGATGACAAGGACGTTAAACGGCTCATTGCCGCAGCTGAAGCAGCAGTCACCCTGCACGATTTTCCTGCCGGCCGCCTTCTGCTTTACGACCTGACAAGCGAGCTGCGTGTGCGCACGTTCAACCTTCCGCTGGCCTCCTACCCCGATGCCCTGAAACAGGCAGCTCGCCTGCTGGACGAAGGGAAGAATAGCGATGCCAGTGGCATCCTGCAAACGGCGCTAAATACGCTGGCCGTTGTCGATCATGTCACGCCAATTCCTCTGATCCTGGCACAGGCGGCTGTCGGGACCGCACAGAAACTTCGGCAAAGCGATAGAGCTACCGCACAGGCGCTGCTGACCGCGGCGAGCAATCAACTGAAGAGATGCGAAGAGCTTGGCTATATCAGCAGCGATTCCCCTGACTACAAGTCGCTGAATAAGGAGATCTCAGATCTCCAGAAACAACTGAAAGGAACCGCCAACACGACTGCGCCCTTTGAGCGACTGAAGGCTGATATCGCCAGCTTGCTAAAAAAGTTGTCCGGCAGGGAACACCGATAATGCCGTCTGACATCGGTCTCTGATGCGCACAGATTCTCGGATGGAAAGGAGAACGAACATGAATAGTGTCACACATCGCTGGCGACTGATCCACGCACCGTTGCTGGCAATCACCGTCGTCTTCTGTCTGATGCCGAAACTGCATGCGATAAAACGCGAGGACAGCACCGAGGTTACTGACCTTCTCTCGCAGGCAGCCCAGGAAGCAGCCCAGCTCAGCCGCGACGCCGATGATATGGAGTCCCTGCTGCATTCCGACGTAAGCTGGCAGACCCATGCCGACATGCTGAGTCGGATCCGCGATGACGTAAACACCCTGGGCAGGACCGTGGCACGTCTCAATACAACCTACGAGTCGGGATCGGAGTGGCAGCAACAGGCTGTCGATCGCATCCTTCCTCTGCTCCGGGAACTGGCTTCCAACACGACGGCAGCGATCAACCACCTGAATGCGAATCAGGAGCGGCCGACTACGCCGGATTACGTGAGTTACCTCGAGGAGAATGCAGACACCGCGCATCAGTTAGCCGAGATGACCTCCGACCTGGTTAAATACGCAAAGTCTCGGACCACTCTCGAGAAGATGGAGGACAAGCTCGAACTTCCCAGCGCACAGGAGCCCTAGCGGGCTGGCTTGCTGCCATCCGGCGTCCCGGCGTACGAAAGCTCGGGGGGGCAATGCCCCATCTCCGGGTACCGCCTGCCTTCGCGCACTGGCAGCATGACCTCTGGTGAAGATCACCGAGGACGAACGCGGTTGTGAAAAGGAGTCCGCTATGGAGATGCGATCGGAGTTCGTCAGCCGTTTCTCGCCGCATCCGCGCGAGGATTGTTCTGCTCAGGCGCAGGTTTCGAGCGCACCGGGGGTGGGCTGGTTCATTCCCATCGGGAGGCGGCTCCTGCCTCTTCCCCCTGCAGGCGGCCGCATGAGTGATGAGGTCGTTGTCGAACTCGGTTCCCTCATCGATGAACGCGACCATTTTCTGGGCTCGCCGTCCGCACCAGTGACGCTGGTGGAATACGGGGATTTTGAGTGCCTGCATTGCGGCCAGGCGTATCCCATGGTCCACGAGATCCGGGAGTCGCTCGGTGATCGGCTGCGCTTCGTCTTCCGCAATTTCCCTCTCGCGATATTCCACCCCCACGCGCAGAACGCAGCAGAGGCCGCCGAAGCCGCCGGTTCACAGAGGCTTTTCTGGCAGATGCACGACGCTCTCTTCGAACACCAGACCCAGCTTACCGACCGCCATCTCCGCCTTTACGCAAGCCAGTCTGGCCTCGATATGGACCGCTTCAACCGTGAGATGGCCATCCACGCCTGGGCGCCCGCCGTCCGCGAGCACTTCCTCGGCGGCGCGCGCAGCGGAGTCAAAGGGACGCCCGCCTTCTTTGTTAATGGCGTACGTCATACGGGTTCGATCGATGTGCTCTCCTTGCGCAGAGCTATCGAAAATGCGGCCTGATTCGGGAGCGCACAGGCTGGCGATGGGTTATTCGCGCTATCAAAGATAGGGCTCGCGAGTATCTCGCTGCGCGTAAAATATGGCGGGAGTGCAACTTTTGGACGAACGGGATTCCCTGCGCGCGATCCGCGGCATCACAACGCTTCTCAGGAATGACATCCCGGACTGCGACGGACACATGCAGAGCGATCTGACATGTGGTTGAGGAGATCCCAGCCTCGGGGGGCGATTCTCTTCGGCTCGCGGTCGGGACAGACGGCGAACGGCCTGAACCGAAACTGACCGAGCCCGATCCTCCTCGGCGGCTCCCGGAACGTTCGAATCTACGGGTGGATCTCTACTACAAATTCAGGAAGAAAGGGGCGCACTGACCCTTCGTCAGCTGCGCCTGGCTGCCGAACCTGGCTGGCAGGAACTGGCAGTCGTTTGGGTAATCCCCGAAATGTTCGAGAACGACCGCACGGGACGGGACTCGCCGAAGAAAAAGGACCCCCTTGCTGCCGAAATGGACGCCATTCAGCGCCTTTCGGACTTCAGCACCCGCCTGCTTGGCACAAACGATGTTTCCATAATGATGGGGGACCTGCTGCAGGCCGTCCTCGCTGTCCAGTCTGCAGAACTGGGGGAGATTCGCCTGTACAACTCCAATCAGGATTCGCTCGATCTGGTTGCGTCGGCCGGATTCTGGCCCGCGTTTCCGACTGACTACGGTCGAATGTACGACCGCGGTTCGTCTGCGTGGCTTGCCATGCTTACCGGGCAGCGCATCGTTATCGAAGATGTCCTCAGCGACTCGAGATTCGCTTCCTGGCGGGAGGTTGCGGTCGCGCGCAGCTTTCGCTCGGTGCATTTCACGCCCATGCTCAATCGCCTCGGTGGGCCCATCGGTGTGTTGTCATCCTATTTCCCCAAGCCCCACCCTTCTCCGCAAAGTGAGTCTCGTCTGATCGAGATTTATGCCCGGCACGCCACCGAAGCTATCAGTCACAGGCGCAGCCTTGAGAATCAACTAAAGCTCGCCTCGGTTGTGGAAAACAGCATGGACTTCGTCGGCCTCGCCTCCCTGGACGGCCACGCGGAGATCGTGAACCGCGCTGGTCGGGAGATGGTCGGACTCGACGACCTCGCAGCTGTGCGCGCCACGCGAATCCCCGACTACATCGCGGAAGAGGACAAAAAGGACCTGCTTCCGGAGATGATGTCCACCGTCATGCGCAAAGGCAAGTGGCAAGGTGAAATGCGCTTCCGCCACTTCAAAACCGGGGATCTCATCCCCATGATGCAGCATACCTTTGTCGTTCGCGACCAGGTCAGTGGCCAGGCCGTTGCTCTCGGAACCATCGCACGCGATATGCGCCAGCAGAAGAAAGCAATCGAGGCGCTGCAGGAAGCCCAGGAGGAACTGGCCCACATCGCCAGGGTGAACACTCTGGGCCAGTTGGCTGCGGCCATCGCGCACGAGATCAGTCAACCGCTTTCCGCAGTCGTCAACGCCGGACGGGCGGGGCTGAACTGGCTCAGCCACTCCCCACCGGATCTGAAGGAAACCCGCGACGCGCTCGAGGAGATCCTGCGCCAGGGGCACCGCGCCGGCGAAGTGATCGATCGGATCCGCAACCTGGTGAAGAGAAGCCCACAGCAATTCGCGCCCATCAACCTTCGCCAGCTCATTGGCGACGTGGTCCTGCTGACACGCCCCGATCTCGATCGTCACGGCGTTCGCGTCGAAACCGACCTGGAGCCCGATATCCCGGCAATCCAGGGTGATCCTGTGCAGCTGCAACAGGTCCTGCTCAATCTGATCCTCAACGCTGTCGATGCAATGAGCCCGAGACCGGTCGGCAACCGTGATCTGCTGCTGACGCTAACCAGGCAGACCAACGATACGGTCGTCGTCGGCGTGCGCGATTCGGGCACTGGATTGGATCCAGGTTCGGTCGATCGTCTGTTTGCGCCTTTCTTTACAACCAAAGCCGGCGGCCTTGGCATGGGACTGCCCATCAGCCGCTCGATCGTCGAAGCCCATGGCGGAAGCTTATGGGCAGCTCCTGCTTCGCCGGGCGGCGCAGTGTTCCTTTTCTCTCTCCCCCTTGGGGGGCCCCCTCTGACATGACAAACCCTCGCCCCATCGTATACATCGTCGACGACGAGCCGGGCGTCAGAAACTCGCTCAGCTCTCTGGTGCGCTCGGTGGGTCTGGAAGCGCGTACCTTCGCCGGCGGCGCAGAGTTCCTCGAGTCCAGGCGCGAGGATGCCCCGGAGTGTCTGGTGGTTGACGTCCGAATGCCCGGCATAAGCGGACTCGACCTGCAGAATCAGCTCTCGCAGTCATCCTTCCCTATTCCCGTCATCTTCATTACTGGCCATGGCGACATCTCGATGGCGGTGCGCGTCATGAAATTAGGCGCCCTGGAGTTCCTTACCAAACCGTTTCACGACCAGGACCTCCTCGGTGCTGTCTACCGGGCCATCCGGCACAGCTCCGCTGCGCGACAGCAGCAGGCTGAGACGGCTGTGCTGCGTACCCGTTTAGCGTCGCTGACACCAAGAGAAGCAGAAGTAATGGAAGGCGTCGTCGAGGGATTACTGAACAAGCAGATCGCCTTCCAGCTTGGGACGAGCGAAAAGACCGTCAAAGTCCACCGCGCTCGGGTGATGCACAAAATGCGGGCGCGCTCTTTACCCGACCTCGTACGCATGGCGCAACGATTGTCCGTTCACGCCTCCCAGCCAGCGGAGCGCTGCGCCTGACGCTCAGCTGCGAACGGCTCGTCACAGCGGGAGCATCAGAACGAAAACCGAACCGCTGCACCCGCCGTTCTGCCGGGTCCGCACCAGAATCCGGCCACCGTAGCGCGTGACAACATGCGCGCAGCCCCACAGGCCGAGGCCCGTTCCGGTCGCCTGCTTGGTCGTAAAGAACGGCTCAAAGAGCCGGCATCGTGTTTCCGCGCTCATGCCGCGACCAGTGTCGCCCACAGTGATGCGCAAACAGCGGCCACTGCCGACCCAGTCTCTGCATTCGCAGATGCGCAGCCGCAGGTGGCCTCCGGCCGGCATCGCGTCGAGAGCATTGCCCACGAGGTTCGTCAGCACCTGGCGCAGTTCGGCAACATAGCAGCGAATCCTGGTTACGCCCCTATACTCCCGGACTACATTAATCCCCATCGTCTGACATCGGTCTTCGTGTTCCGCGAGCGCTTCGTCTGCGATGTCATGAATCGAGATCGATTCCGGTTCGCCGGTGATGTGGTACAGGTTCAGCGCCTGTGCCGAGATGCCTGCAACGCGTCGCAGCTCGCGGTCAGCCAGAAACACATAGTGCGCTCCCTCCGGCGAAAGAACTTCCCTTTCGAGAAGAAACAGCAGGTTGGTCACCGAGGTCAGTGGGTTGTTGATATCGTGCGCGAGGCGCGACGCCAGACGTGCCATCGCTTTTAGTCGTTCGTGGATCCGGTCGTTCCGCTCCGCCTGCTCGCGGTCAGAAACGTCGCGGGAGATCTCTGCCACGCCGATGATCCGAGTTGCAGCGTCTCGCAGTGGCGACATCGTCACTGACACAGGGATATGTTTTCCGCTCTTGCAGCATCGCACGGTCTCATAGCTCCCGCTCCCTTCGCCACGGCCAACTTGTGCCAGCCTCCACCGCAGTTCGTTGTCAGCTGCGCTTCCCGTGAGGCGGGTCAGCGGCTGGCCCATCATCTCCTGCGTGCTGTAGCCGAAGATCCGTTCCGCCCCCCGGTTCCAGCTCATCACCCTGCCTTGCAGCGTGGCGCTGACAATCGCATCGTCCGAAGAACCTACGATGGAGGAGAGGAGCTGCAGGGACTCGTATTGCGCCGCCGGAATTGTGACATTTGCCGTTCCGTGGGTAAGGTCCGGAAACGCTGTTCCATCATTGAACATAGCTCTACAGCCTTTCCATCCTTCGAATCCTCGACCGGGCGCCTGTCCCGGTACCCCGCTCTTGCGCAGCCCTGCGAGCACCTGCTCTGCCGCCGGCTGTTGACCCTGACAGCAAACGATCGTTCGGCTCACTCAGCCTCCGCGTCAATCTCCGGCCCGGACCGATCGGTAACCAGCCAGAAGACAATTCCCAGGGCCACGGTTGCTCCCGCCAGCGCAGCGATAATTCCCGGTGAGGCGTCATAGACATCCAGAATGATGAAGCGGCGGACCAGCGCCAGCAGCGCAATCAGAACCACCGAGCGCACCTCCACCACGGCGCGGCGATGGTGCCTGACAACCAGCAGCGTGTGCTTGAATTCAAGCGCGATCAGAACCGTAAGAACCATGCCGAAGACGCCCTGAAAGATCTGCGGGTCTGCTATCCTCGCCGCGCCTCGCCTGAGGAGGCCGGCCGTCTCGCCCAGCAGCTGCCACGAAGCGAGCACCACAATCAGCGCGATCACCAGGGTCAGTGCCGCAACCACCGTCTGCTCGAAGCGCTCGTAGAGCGACAGAGTTTGCCATTTAGACTGCAGCTGGCGGAACTCAGTCGCCGGTGTCAGCATGCTGTTCGTCACCCGAGCCTGGCTTCCTGCGTCCTGCATACGCCTTCGCCACTTCTTCCGCTCGATTCTCATTCGCTGGCCAGCTTGCGCCTCAGCTCTGCCATGTCTTCCATGCTCTGCTCATAATCGACCAGCGACGAAACCATCGACGACAATTCACGAGCCGTCTCGGCATTCTTCTGCAGATATCGCCTGTAGATATCCGAAGGCGGCTGATTCTTATTTTGGTTCAGGTATTGGATGGCCGCCGTCGTATTCTCCGATAACTCGCGGATCAGAGGAAGCATCTGTTCCGCGGCCTGCTGCTGGACAGCGGAACCTGACTTCTGTGTTTCGTTCAGCTTCCTGACGATCAGCGCCATATCGTCCACGTGGCCCTGGATCTTGTGCAACATCAAGTCGTGGGTCAGCCAGTTGCTATCGGTCAGAATCAGTATCTGCATCTGGTC
>JBAUZR010000220.1:0-2026 GCA_049585375.1 Acidobacteriaceae bacterium | reverse complement strand
GTGCCGGCGCCCAGGACGCCAACTTTCCTGACTTCTCCCATACTCTCCTCTCGTTGACTGGCTCATTCCGGGCCGGGCACATGGACCAGCAGGCAGGTGACGTTATCGCGCCCCCCGGCAGCATTGGCTTCGTCGACCAGACGTTCCACGGTGCCCTGGAGGTCGCTTCCTATGCCAAGGACTCTCCCAATCTCCTCCTCCGTTACCTCACGGGTGAGCCCGTCGGTACAGAGCAGGAAGAGATCGCCCGGCTCGGTTTCCATCTCGAGAATTTCCTCGGAGACGGTGTCCTGAGTGCCGATGGCCCGGGTAATCACACTGCGAAACGGCGAGCGTTCGGCTTCCTCGCGGGTCATGGTTCCCAGGCGCATCTGTTCATCGACGAGGGAATGATCGTGAGTGCAGAGCGACAGCTGGCCCCGGCGGAAAAGATAGCAGCGGCTATCTCCGGCGTGGGCGATGAGGGCCTTGCCGGGTTCCGGTTGCGGCCCAACCATGAGTGCCACGAGAGTCGTGCCCATACCGTAGAGACCGGGCTCGCGATCGGCCCGTTCCAGGACGGCGCGGTTCGCCTCGGCGATCGCCTCATGGATCCGGTCCCGAGCGCTGCCGCCGCTCCCGTTCTTCGAAGCGATTCGGTGGAGGACTGTGTCCACGGCGAGCCGGCTGGCGATTTCGCCGCCAGCAGCTCCGCCCATCCCGTCGCAAACCACGTACATTCCGTGGTCGGGCAGAAGGCCGAAGGCGTCTTCATTGCCGGTGCGCACCTTGCCGGTGCTGGTTCGAGCGACCGCCTTCGGCAGCCTGGGGTTCTCCGTCATCGTTCGTGGGCCAACTGGACCAGAATCACGATACACGAGGGTACTCGAACTTGTATCGGGCATCACGATCGCATAACCTGTCGCTCCTCTACAATCACCCTGAGGGACTAGTGACGATGCCGCGGAAACCGCTGATTGCTGCCAACTGGAAGATGTATAAGACTCCAGCCCAGGCTCAGGAATTCACGAAGAACTTCCTGCCGCTGGTGGCGAACCATACCCGGGACGAAATCGTCCTCTGCCCATCGTTTACGTCGCTGTCGGTGGTCATTGCGGCGGTCACCGGCCTGGGCGTGGCTGTTGGCGCACAGAATATGCATTTTGCTGACGAGGGCGCGTATACGGGGGAGACCTCGCCCCTGATGCTGAAAGCCATCGGCACCACTCATGTCATTTTGGGGCACTCGGAGCGAAGGCAGTATTTCGGGGAAACCGACGAGATCATCAACAGGAAGCTGAAGACCGCCCTGCAGCATGGCCTGGTACCGATCGTGTGCGTGGGCGAGGTCCTGGCGGAGCGCGAAGGCGGAAAGACCGAAGAGGTCCTGCTGCGCCAGACCCGAGGTGTTTTAGCGGGAATTCAACCTGGTGAGGCGGCTCCGATTGTGATCGCCTATGAGCCTGTCTGGGCCATTGGCACTGGCAAAACCGCAACCCCGCAGATCGCCTCGGAAGCGCACAACGTGATCCGCGGAGAGGTGGCGAAGCTGCTGGGCGGTCGGGTTGCGGAGGAGATGCGCATCCTTTATGGAGGCAGCGTGAAGCCAGACAACGCGACGGCTCTGATGAGCGAAGCAGAAATTGATGGTGGCCTGGTGGGCGGGGCCAGCCTGGACCCGCAGTCCTTTGCAAAGATTGTGAACTACTAAGGACGAGGGACCTCTGGCTCGTGGTCCGGGCCTTTTGCGACCGGCGCAGCCGGCTCGCATCTCATCTACGATGAATGAACCCGCCACCATCCGCGAGATTCTCGACCGCGCCAGGACCATTGCTGTTGTCGGCCTGACGAACCGCGAAGGACGCGCCTCGCTTGGCGTCTCCCGCTACATGCAGAGCCAGGGTTACCGGATCCTCCCCGTCAATCCTCAGATAGACAGCGTTCTGGGCGAAAAAGCCTTTGCGGATCTGGACGAGGCGGTCGAGTCAGTGGGCGGCGCTGTCGAACTGGTCAACGTCTTTCGTGCCCCGGAGCACGTGCCCGAGAT
>JBAUZR010000219.1:0-9623 GCA_049585375.1 Acidobacteriaceae bacterium | reverse complement strand
GTCCCATGCTCATCCGCAAGCACCTGAAACTCGATATGCCGCGGCCGCTCGATGAATTTCTCCATGTAGAGATCGCCGTTGCCGAATGCGTTGGCTGCTTCGCTCTGGGCGGCCTGGAACAGATTGGGCAACTCTTCCGCCGAACGCACCACGCGCATGCCGCGCCCACCGCCACCCGCTGAAGCCTTCAGGATCACGGGATATCCGACCGTCTGCGCCCATTCCAGCGCCTCGCCTTCGCTCTGGATCACACCGTCGGAGCCGGGAAGGATAGGCACTTTGGCCCTCTTCATCACCTGGCGCGCTTTTTCCTTTTCGCCCATCAGGCGCGTCACTTCGGGGGGTGGTCCGATGAACTTGATGTTCGACGCCCGGCACACCTCGGCGAAGTTGGCGTTTTCGCTCAGCAGGCCGTAGCCAGGATGAATGGCGTCCACATCGGCGATCTCGGCAGCGCTGATCACCGCTGGAACGTTAAGATAGCTCTCCGCCGAGCGCGGAGGCCCAATGCAGATGGCTTCGTCCGCAAACCGAACATGCAGCGAATGCCGGTCGGCTTCACTGTAGATGGCAACCGTGCGAAGGCCCATCTCCCTGCAGGCGCAAATTACGCGCAGCGCGATTTCGCCGCGATTGGCGATCAGAACTTTACGCATAGTTATCGGGGACGCACCGCAAAGAGCTGCTGACCGTATTCCACCGGCTGACCATTCTGCACAAGCCGCTTCACGATCTCGCCGGCCGCATCGCTCTCAATCTCGTTCATCAGCTTCATGGCTTCCACAATGCACAGTACCTGTCCCACTTCCACCATGTCGCCGATCTTCACAAAGGCCGGCGATCCGGGCGACGGAGACTCGTAGAACGTTCCGACGATCGGCGACTTCACAATTTGAAGGCCGGCGTCTGCGTCCTCCGCAGCAGGTGTTTCGGCCGGCGCGGCACTGGCCTGCATCGCCGGAGCGGTTCCCGATGCTGCAATCGCGGCAGGAGCCGGCATTGCGGCCGCCTGCGCCTGCAGCAGCCGCGCCAGACCCGCGAGATCCGTTCCGCCCTCATGCGCGAACTTGATGCGGACCTTCAGATCGCCGCGCTCGAGATCGAATTCGCCAATCTTGTTTTCTTTGAGGAACTCAATCAGTTCCTTCAACTCATTCATGTCTTCCGCATTCATCGTTTCGCTCTCGCGCGCCTCACCCGTCTAAAGCTCAATCCAGCCTTTGGTCGCCGGCGTCAGTACCCGGCTTCCGTTCGCCATTACGGCCACCATATCTTCGATCCGAATCCCGAACTTTCCCGCCAGATAAATCCCCGGTTCAATCGTTATTACCATCCCGGGCTCCAGTTCGGTCTCCTGCCCTGCTGCAATCCGGGGCTGTTCGTGAATTTCCAAACCCACACCATGCCCGGTCGAATGGGTAAAGTATTTCGCCAACCCGGCCTTGCGCAGGACGCTCCGTGCTGCCTCGTCAACACTGCCACAGGTCACACCCGGCCGCGCCGCGGCAACGGCTGCTTCCTGCGCCTCCAGAACCGCATCGTACGCCGACCGTTCTTCATCGTTCGCGCGTCCCAGGTGAACGGTTCGCGTCATATCCGAGCAATAACCATTGAGGATAACACCGAAGTCCAGCGTCACGAATCCTTTGCGCGGCAGCTTCGCCTGGGTGGCGCGCCCGTGCGGCATGGCCGATCGGGCCCCCGAGGCAACAATGGTCTCGAAGGACATCCCCTCCGCTCCCAGACCACGCGCCAGGAACTCCAGTTCCGCCGCTACCGCGATCTCTGTGACACCCGCCTCGATCCGTGGCAACATCGCCTCAAACAGCGAGCACCCCACCAAAGCCGCCTGTTCCATCTGTCGCAGCTCGCCAGCATCTTTCACCATCCTCAGATCGGAAACCAGCGGCTGGTCCATCGCGGCGAAGAATCCGCGCCGCCGTTTCGCCGTTATCGCCGACCGCATCAGGTTCAGCGCTGCAACCGACGTATGATCCGCGTCAAACCAGGCTTGCTGCGCCCGTCCCTCCAGCCATGCGCAGGCGTCCTTCAGTGCGGATTTCGGCGCAATCGTCACGCGCGCTCCCCGCGTCTCTTCCCGAGCCTGGGTTGTATAGCGTCCATCCGTGAAAAGCACTGCCTGATTCGCCGTCACCGCCAAAGACGCGTTCGATCCCGTGAACCCGCACAACCACCGCACGTCCGGCAGATGCGTGATCAGCAGGGCCTCCATAGACGCCTGCCTCATCGCCTGCCGAAGCTCCCGCCACCGGCGGACGTTCAACTCACCCGCTCTCCGCATCATGATAGATAGTAAAGAACCAGACCCTCCCGCGAAACCCCGCCGGAGTAATCTCCCCTGGCCGCGTACCCGGCGTTATACTTCAGTCCGCAGTTCGGGGGGCTCACCTATGAACATCCTTCGCAGCATCCCGGTTCGTCTCCTTCTCTCCCTTGCGTTTGTCGCCGTGCCTCTCCGAGCCCTGGCGCAGGCGCCAGCCCAGACCACCATCCTGCACGCCACTGACGCAGCCAAAGTGCTCCCCGATGCGGTCTATTTCGCCGGAAAATCCGCTGGCACCCAGTTGCGTAACTCGGCCGGCGTCCACTATGCCGACGGCCATTATGTTCTGGCTGTTCTGGTTGACACCTCCGGCTATTCCTCTGCCCTTCAGGAGAAATACCAGGGATATCTGCTCTCCGAGGTTCCCCTGGAATTTGGCGACCATCGCCTGCCTGCCGGCGCCTATGGAATCGGCTTTGTCGGGGATCACTTCGTTGTCCTGGACATCAGCAGCCACGAACTCCTGCGCGCCGCCGGCAGCCACGATCAGGCGATGACCCGGCCCACGCCCCTGCAAATCCTTGACGGGTCTTCCGCGGGTGTATACAAACTCTGCTTCGGCCGCAACTGTGTTGATTTTCATCGCGCGCAGTAGCACCTCTCCAGCCGGCTTGAGACGATTCCCGCCCTGCACCATCTAAACAATTGGGCAAGTGGGACTTTCAGCCTTGGAAATGCACCCTTTCTGCCCGGATCGGATGGATTGATGAAACGACGTCTTTACCCGTCAGGATGGCTCACCATTGCGTTTACGACCCTGTTCGTCGCGACGCCAATGGCCATCGCGCAAAACGAAAACCAGGGACAGGGGCAGGCCATCGTCACCGTTCTGCCGAAAAAAAACTCGGCGCCGCCCAGCGATGTCTCCCAACAGGCCGTTGAGGTATCGGTCAATGGCAAGAAGACTGATGTCTCCGCCTGGCAGACCGTGGGACGCGACCACGCTCCCGTCGAGCTTGTCCTCCTCATCGACGAAGGCGCACGCACCAGCCTCGGCCGCGAATTAGACGACATCACCCGTTTCGTCCAAAGCCTGCCCCCGAATGTGAAATTCGCGATCGGTTACATGGAGAATGGGCGCGCGGCTCTTGCCGGACCTCTGACCAGCGACCATACCCAGGCTCTCAGGGGTCTGCACCTGCCGATGGGACAGCCGGGGGAGAGCGCCAGCCCCTATTTCTGCCTCTCCGATCTGGCGAAGCGCTGGCCGTCCGGCGATCGCGAAGCCCGACGCGAGGTCATCATGATCACCGACGGAGTGGACTACTATGAGCGCCGCTATGATCCGCAGGATCCCTACATGCTGGCGGCGATCCAGGATTCGGTCCGGGCCCACCTCGTGGTCTACTCGATTTACTGGCGCAACGCAGGCTTCGCCGACCGGACCGAGTACGCGAACAATACCGGCCAGAACCTTCTGTCCCAGGTCACGCAGGGCACCGGCGGAAATTCCTACTGGATTGGTCTTGGGAACCCCGTCTCGATGCAGCCCTATTTTGAGGACTTCAGCCGGCGTCTGCAGAATCAATACGAACTCGGATTCATGGTTCCGCTGCGCGGCAAAGCGGAGGAGGAGACGCTCAGAGTCAGGGTCAAAGCCCCCGACACCAGTGTTACGGCGCCCCAGCAAGTTTGGATCGCCCCTGCCGGAGCTGCCCCGGCAACGAACT
The DNA here is from genome assembly GCA_049585375.1 of Acidobacteriaceae bacterium. GTDB lineage: Bacteria > Acidobacteriota > Terriglobia > Terriglobales > Acidobacteriaceae > Palsa-343. The sequence goes on along the minus strand of JBAUZR010000219.1, from coordinate 5,609 downwards.
AACTCCGCATAAATAGAAATGGCGCACCGCGTCCAGCGATGCGCCATTCCCATGCTTCTCAGGCCGCCGTCAGACGACCAGCTGATTTACTGGCAGGCTCTCCACGTCATCCGATTCCGTTCCATCGGATAGCCCGCCGTAGCGCCGCTCCCGGCGCTGGTAGTCCTCTATCGCTTCCAGCATGTGAATCCCACGAAAGTCGGGCCACAGGCGGTTGGTTACGAAAATCTCGGTATAGGCGATCTGCCACAGCAGGAAATTCGAGATTCGCATCTCGCCGGAGGTGCGGATCAGCAAATCAGGATCCGGCATATGCGCCGTGTAAAGATGCCGGTGGATATCGACTTCGCCGATCTGATCCGGCCGCAGCCCCTTCCGCTGTATCTCAGCCGCGAGCCGCCGAAATGCATCGACCAGTTCCGAGCGTCCGCCATAGTTGAGCGCCAGAGTCAGGACAGTGCCGGTATTCTGTCGGGTCGCTTCCGCCGCCCAGTGCATCCGCTCCCGCACTTCATTCGGCAACTCCTCAGTCCTGCCGACGTACTGGATGCGCACGTTGTTGTCGTTCATGCGCTTCACATTGCTGGTCAGATAGCTTTTCAGCAGCCGCATCAGGAAATTCACTTCCGACTTCGGCCGCTTCAGATTGTTCTCGAGGGAAAAGGCATAGAGCGTCAGCCACGGGAGCCCGATGCGTGACGCGGTCTCCACCACGAACTGCACCGCCTCAGCCCCCTGCTGGTGGCCGAAGAAACGCTTCAGGCTGCGCTTCCCCGCCCAGCGCCCGTTGCCGTCCATGATGATGGCGATGTGATGGGGCACGCGCTCAGGATCGAGGCGTCGGTAAACCGCTGCCTCGTCCTGCGGCAGTTCGTGAACACGGCTGGAATTCAGTAGCAACGATCCCCTTCAGGCGGCTCCCTGGCAGACGTAAGACGGGCGCGCACTTCGCCCAAACGAGTCACAATCCCCGTGTGCGCGCGCTGCCGCGGAACCCTGGGAGCAGTTCCTCTCTGCCAAATTATACAGACCCGAGTCGCCCCCAGGCGTCGCTGTGCCGGACCCCAAATGACAGGATCTTCATCCTTCCCGGAGCTACGCCGGACGTCGGCGCCCCACAGCCATTTCCCGCACCTGGTTCAGGAACATCGAGCGCTGGAACGAATCGAGCTGCGCCACCAGCGGTGCGATCTCTGCGAGGAACGGATCCGCCAGCACCACCGCAGTTTCCCGTGCCCGCCGGCTCTGCCCATCCCGCAGCAGATCGCAGATGTCGACCTGCAGCGCGGACGCCAGCCGCTGCAGCGACGACAGCGTCGGTACCGCCTTCGCATTTTCGATCTTGGAAATATAGGTGCGCGGAACCTGCATCCGGCCGGCCAGTTGCCTCTGGCTCAGATTGCGGTCGTGGCGCACTTCGCGAACGGCGCGCGCCACGTCGATCCCCTCAGCTTCCTCTGCACTCTGCACACTGGCTGACACCAGTTGCGGAGACAGCGGTTCGGGCTCGTCAATTTCGAGGGGCTTGTGGCAACGCCTGCACAGTGAATTCGACGTGCGGAATTGCACCAGGCTACAGAAGTCGCAACGAAGTACCTCACGGGTCTCAACAGTTGCTAACGAAGTCGCCATAGATTGTGCGGAACGCCAGAGCGTGCGGTCCGGGCTGAGTCGGCCAAAGCCTCTCTCAGCCTTTGCATTACATTGCCGGGAGGGTATCCTCCTTGTCAAGTGAAAACTGCGAGACTCCCCAAAGTTTCCGTGCAAAACCCTGGAAAAACCAAAAACGGAGTTGCCCTCGATGCCTGACGCTTCTTTCACACGCGAACATGCCTGGACGCTGCTGAACGAACACACCCAATCCCCCAGCCTGATCAAACATGCGCTCGCCGTTGAGACCTGCGTCCGCGCTTACGCCGAGCGCCACGCCGATGCCGCCGGCCTCACCGGCGAAGACCGCGCTGCCCTGCTCGCTACATGGTCGGCCACGGCCCTGCTCCACGATTTCGATTACGAGAAGCATCCCTCCGCGGAAGAACATCCCTTCGTCGGCAATGCCATCCTCACCGAGCAGGGCTGGCCGGAAGAAGTGCGTACCGCCATCCTCGGCCATGCGGAATATTCCGGCGTTCCGCGCGAGTCGCAACTGGCCAAAGCCCTCTTCGCCTGCGACGAACTCGCCGGCTTTCTCACTGCCTGTTCTCTGGTGAAGCCGACAAAATCGATCCACGATGTCGATGTCGCCGGTGTCAAAAAGAAGATGAAGGACAAGGCCTTTGCCCGCGGTGTCCATCGCGAAGACATCGTGAAGGGCGCCTCCGAACTCGAGGTTCCGCTCGACGACCACATCGCCAACTGCATTGCAGCCATGCGCGCGAATGCCGAAGTTCTCGGTCTGCAGGGGATTCCCCCGGCGATCACAACACCGAACCAACCTTAACCCCCGGCGTGATCTTGCGCCGCCCCGCGCGCTCCGATACAGTAGTCGCGCGTGCTCCAGCTACAAACGCTTAACGATATCTTCTTCACCATTGCGGAGAGCCGCCGCGACCGCGCCATGCTCTGGCAGGACGCCGCAGGCTCGTGGCAGCCGATCTCCTCAGAGCAGTTCGTTCAGAGGGTCCGCGGCGTTGCCGCAGCGCTCACCTCCTGGGGCATCCGCAAGGGCGACCGCGTCGCCATCCTCTCCGAGAATCGATGGGAGTGGGCCGTCGCCGACTTCGCCTGCCTCGCTCTCGGCGTCGTTGACGTGCCCATCTATCCCACACTGCTGGCGGACCAGATCGCCCCCCTGCTGGCCGACTCCGACTCGCGCGCGATTTTCCTCTCCACCCGCGCCCAATGCGACAAGATCGCCACCATTCGCGCCGCCACGCCGCTCGAGCACATCGTCATCATGGACGACGAGGCGATCCCCGGTGTCGAGACCTTCTCCTCTCTTCTCACTCCGGTCAGCGGCGCTCCCGATCCCGGCTTCGAACCAAACGCCCGCGCTGTCCAGCCCACCGATCTCGCCACGCTCATCTATACCTCCGGTACCACCGGCGAACCGAAAGGCGTCCTGCTCACCCACGGCAACATCGCCAGCAATCTCAACTACTCGCTGGATGCTTTTGGGCTCCTGCCCACGGACGCCTGCATCTCGTTCCTGCCCCTCTCCCACATCACAGCCCGCCATCTGGACTACGCGCTCTACGCGAAGAACGTTCTCGTGGCCTATTGCCCCTCTTTCGACAAGCTTCCCGAGGCAATGCAGGCGATCCGGCCGACGATCCTCGTCGCTGTCCCCCGCGTCTTCGAGAAGGTCCGCCAGGTCGCCGAACAGCGCGCCGCCGAGTCCGGGGTTAAGCGCCGTCTCTTCGCCTGGGCTCAGGCCGCCGGTCGGCCGTATCGCGAAGAGATTGCTGCGGGCCGCACGCCTTCTTCCCTCTCGTGGAAAATCGCCAATGCCCTGGTCTACAAGAAGCTTCGTGGCGGGTTCGGCGGCCGCGTTCGCTATTCCATCGCCGGCGGCGCACCCCTCGGGGTCGATACTGCCCACTGGTTCGCCTCCATGGGCATTCGCATTCTCGAAGGCTACGGACTGACGGAAACCTCTCCGGTCATCGCCATCAACACGCCCGAGGCCAACCGCATGGGCTCCGTCGGGCGGCCGCTCCCCAATGTCGAGTGCCGCCTCGCCGCCGACGGTGAGTTGCTCGTCCGGGGTCCCAGCATCTTCCAGCGTTACTGGAAAAACCGCGGCGATGCTGAAGCGATTGACGCCGAAGGGTGGTTTCACACCGGCGACATTGGCCACATCGACACCGACGGCTTCCTCTTCATCACCGATCGCAAGAAGGAACTCCTCAAGACTTCCGGTGGCAAGCTCATTGCCCCGCAACCCATCGAGAACAAACTCAAGGCCAGCGTCCTCGTCGGCAACTGCGCCCTGGTCGGCGACCGCCATAAGTTTGCCTCAGCCCTCATCGCGCCCAACTTCGCGGCCCTTGAACCGTGGGCCAAAGAACACAGCATCGCAGCCGCCGATCGCTCGCAGCTTGTCCGTAACGATCAGGTCCGCGCTGAATATCAGGTGCTCATCGATCGCGTGAACGCCACCCTCGCCAACTTCGAAACCATCAAGCGATTTCGCCTCGTCCCCGATGAGTGGTCGCTGGACTCCGGCGAGCTCACGCCCAGCCTCAAGCTCCGCCGACGCGTGGTCGCGCAAAAATACTCCCGCGAAATCGCAGAATTCTACGCCGACGAAGCAACGTCAACACGCTGACCTCTGCACCCCCCACCCTGTACGCTGTACCCTGTTCCCGGAGGCACCTTTGCCCGAACTACCCCCATTTCCGCTCACGCTCGACGGTTCCAGCCTGCTCCACCAGATGTTCCGCTTTGACTGGCCGGCATGGCGACGTCTCGAAGCTGCGGGTCGAGACCGCGTCATCGCCGAAGCCTCCTCGCTCCTTGCGCCGCTCGAAAAAGGCTCCTCCGAAGGTCATCCGAATCAGAGCGCCGGTTTCGCCCAGCTCGGCCAGAAGGGCGACATCATGCTCGTTCAATACCGCGACACCATCGAGCAGCTCGCACAAATAGAGCGCGTCCTCGCCCGCACCGAATTCAGCAGCTTCCTGCACCCGACGCATTCCTATCTCTCCATCGTGGAGCTCGGCCTGTACGAATCCTCTTCGAAGCTCTACGCCCAGCTCGCCGCCGAAAACATCGAGCCGCACTCGGAGCCATGGGACGCTCGCGTGCGCGAAACCATGGTCCGCCAGGCGTCCGCCATGTCCATGCGTCTCTTCCCCGCCATTCCCGAGGCGAAATACCTCTGCTTCTACCCCATGGATAAGAAGCGCGGTGAGCACGTCAACTGGTACTCCACCCCCATGCCCGATCGCGCCCGCATGATGCAGGATCACGGCCTCATCGGTCGGCGCTTTGCCGGTACGGTCAAGCAGGTCATCTCCGGCTCCATCGGCCTCGACGACTGGGAATGGGGCGTCGATCTCTACGCCGACAATCCCGGCGTCTTCAAGCAACTCATCTACGAAATGCGCTTCGACGAAGCATCGGCTCTCTACGGCCTCTTCGGCGCCTTCTACGTGGGCGTGCGCCTGCCGGTCGCCGAGCTCGGCTCCTGGCTGTCCGTGGAGCAGCGGTGATCTCCGGACGCTCGCGCCGGTTGCACGCGACTGTTTTGGCGCCACAGGCCACCGGCTACTGGCTACCGGCTGCGTTATGAGGATTTTCGTTACCGGCGCTACGGGATTCGTGGGCAGCCACGTCGCGCGCGAGCTGGCCAGCCGCAGTGCCGCCCTGCGGCTCCTCACCCGGCGCACCAGTAACCTCACCAATCTCGAAGGCCTGAACGCAGAGACCGTTGTCGGCGACCTGCTCGAGCCGGAGTCCCTCCGCACCGCCATCCGCGGCTGCGGCGCCGTCATGCACGTCGCCGCCGACTACCGCCTCTGGGTGCGCGATCCCGAGACCATGTATCGCGTCAACGTCGAAGGCACTCGCGCTCTGCTGCGCATTGCCCGAGAAGAAGGCGTCCCGCGCTGCGTTTATACCTCCAGCGTCGCCACCATGGGCTTTCACAGCGACGGCACCATCGT
>JBAUZR010000218.1:0-7239 GCA_049585375.1 Acidobacteriaceae bacterium | reverse complement strand
TTCGTACGGCACACCGGGGATATCGTCGACACCGCTATCGTGCCTCGAAAGAGCGAAGTTGCGGTGGGCACGCTGCGCAGCATTCTCCGCCAGGCGCACATCGATCCGGAGGACTGGGACAGACTCGGCGAATAAGAGCCTTCCTTTAACCTGATCGGTGCGCCCGCAGTTGCCATCCCGAGCCCGCGAGATCGCAGAACTGGCGGTCGGCTACGGTCTCATCCTGATCACGGTATGGACGCGGAATCCTGAACAGCGCGTCTTCTACTGGTCAGCCTTTGCGTGGATCGCCGTCACCGGCTGGCTGAGCCGCAACCGCAGCCGCCCGATTGGTCTGGGGCTTCAGGGTCTGGCGCGCTCGCTGTGGATCGTTCCCACAGCAACCGCTGTCCTTTTCATTGGACTGGGAATCGCAGCGGGCCTCCATTCGCTGCACAGGCTCTATGGGCCGCTGCCCTTCGGGGTGCACATCCTCGGATATTCAGTGTGGGCACTGATGCAGCAGTACATTCTCCAGGTCTATGTTCTTTTGCGGTTGTTGAGGCTGGGCATGCGCCGCTACTCCGCTGTCGCGCTCGCGACGGTTCTGTTTGCCGTCGTGCACATCCCGAATCCGGTACTGGTTCCGGCAGTCGTCATCTGGGGCGCCGTTTCGTGCCTGCTGTATCTCCGCTACCGCAATCTCTATCCTCTGGCGATTGCGCACGGCATGCTGGGCATGTGCCTGGCCGTGAGCGTACCCAATTCCCTGCACCATCACATGCGGGTGGGCATCGGCTATCTGGATTACCACGGCCATCGCCCCAGGCTCAGGATCACCGGCCGCTGAGCGCCATCTTACGGCGGACGGCGAAGAAGAACGGGAGGGACGCCAGGCCTGTTGCCACGCAGAAGACCACCGCAGCCTGGATCGAGACGTCGTAGAGAAATCCAATGGCCGCACTGCCGAGGAACCAGAAGATCCCATACGCCGCGGTAAACAGGCCATAGGCGGAAGGCCGCCGCTCGACCGGGACCATCGCCGCCACGGCGGCGGGAATAATGGACTCGTGGACACCCATCCCCAGTCCCCAAAGCGCGGCACCCGCCAGCGCCAGGTTGAATCCGCCAAGGAAGACAAGAGGCGCAGAAGCAATCGAGATGAAGGTGAGCGGGATGAGGACCACGACGCCAAAGCGGTCGAAGAGACGCCCGAACAGAAGCGAGCCGGCGCCGCTGGTGGCCATGGCCACTGAATAGAAGATGGGAATCCAGATGGCCGAGGCGATGCCATGCTTCTGCAGGTGGAAGGCGATGACCTGGTAGTCGGCAAAGCCAGCGGCCACCAGCGCGGCGCCCACCAGATAGATCCAGAATGCGCGGCCCATGCCCTCTGCGTGGATCCTGGGAGTGTGCGCTTCCAGGTCTTCCGGCCGGGGATAGAGGAACTTCGTGACCACGATCAGCACCGCCGTGATGACAGCAGGGATCAACAGGGTGGCAAAAGCCACTCGGTACTGGCCGCGGTGGGCAAGCACGAAGGCGAGGACCAACGGCCCGATGAGCGCGCCCGCCTGATCGAGGCCTTCGTGCAGACCGAAGGCCCAGCCTATGCCCATCTCCTTGCCGGCGTGCGAGAGCATCACGTCGCGGGGCGGGTTACGAATGGCCTTGCCGACCCGCTCCAGCACGATCAACAAACTGGCCACTTGCCAGTTTCCCGCGAAGGCCAGGGAGGGCACCGCCGCCATCTGTACCAGGTAGCCGAAGATGGTCATGGGCCAGAACTGCCGGGTTTTCTCGCTGAAGCGCCCGGAAAAGAATCGCAGCCCGTAGCCGAGCAGTTCTCCCAGGCCGGCGACCACGCCAACCACCGCCCCGGTAGCGCCCAGGGTTTCGAGGAAGGGGCCGCTGATACTGCGCCCGCCTTCGTAAACAAAGTCGGCAAAGAAGCTGACCACGCCGATCATCAGGACAAAGCGAAGGGCGATTTTGCCCTGCAGGCTGCGGCTCGACGTCGATGGCGAATCCTGCATTTTGTGCGGGGAAGCTCCTCTGCTTTTCCTTGTGAGATGAATCACGGCGCATGCCGGCTCAGCAGTTCCCGAATCATTACAGTTCGAGAAATGCGACCAGTTTCTGTCCGCTTGCGGACAACCTCCCGGGCCACCGGACAAAAGAGCCGAAAAACAATCCGCCGCAGTAGCACAAGGCGTATTAGTTTATGTAGTCTAATCTGCACCGCGAGGTCCCCCGCCCGGCGCTCCCCACAAACCGACCCGCTCCTGAGTTGGCTTTCGGCTCCCCAGGGACGGTCCCCCGTTTCCGGTCGCGCCCGGTCTGGTCCAGCGGAAATCGATGGAGGAATGACAATGAAGCAATCCATGAAGACCATGATGGTCGCTGCAGCCGTCTCGGGCCTGCTCACGGGCGCGACCGCGATGCACGCGTCTGTTCTCAGCTCGTCCGGTGCCACGCCCATTCTGAAGGCGGGCAAAATGTCACTCAGCAACGTCGACCAGGCGAAACCGCCCAAGCACTCCTGTAAGGGCCAAAACGACTGCAAGGGCCAGGGTGGCTGCAAGAGCAGCGACAACGGCTGCAAAGGCAAGAACAGCTGCAAAGGCAAGGGCGGCTGCGCAACTGACGGCTCCAAGATGCCCCAGTAATTCGGCTCTCTGCAAAAGGGCCGCGCAGTTCGCGGCCCTTTCGCTCTTTCGCCCGGCGTGAGGGGTCTTCCAGGTTCCCTTATGTGTCCGACTTTCAGATTTTTCAGCCGCCGATTGTCGTGCAGCCTGAAATGTCGCGCAGCCTGCGCGAATCGAATTCGCCAGCGCTGGCCTTTCCCCAAGAGGTTTTGACGTGCCCGCTAACCGCTTCAACGGATTTATGGATTATGGCGTCGGCATCGGTCTGCGTATTCCGCACTACCAGCACATCCTGAGCCGCAAACCGGTTGTCGACTGGTTCGAGATCATCTCTGAAAACTACATGATCGATGGCGGGCGTCCGCTGGAGATTCTGGACCAGATCCTCGAACAGTACAAAGTGGTGCAGCACGGCGTCTCCATGTATTTCGGCTCGGTCGATCCGCTCAGCCGCGAACATCTGAAGCGGCTCAAGCAGTTGGTTCGCCGGACGAAGACTCCGTGGCTGAGCGACCATCTCTGCTGGGGGACGGTGGACGGCCGCTACACGCACGACCTGCTGCCCATGCCCTACACATGGGAAGCCGTGGAGATCACAGCGCAGAAAGTTCGCCAGGTGCAGGACTTTGTCGAAGTGCCGGTGGTGGTCGAGAACGTGTCAAGCTACGCGGAGTTCCACGCCTCGGAGATGACGGAGTGGGAGTTCCTGACGGAGGTGGTGGAGCGGGCCGACTGCGGCATTCTGCTGGACGTGAACAATATCTATGTTTCGTCGAAGAACCACACCTTCGATCCCTTCGAATACTTAAACTTCGTGCCGGCTCACCGGGTCGCGCAGATTCACATCGCCGGCCACAGCAAATTCGAGAAGTACATCCTCGATACGCACGACCACCCGGTGCTGCCCGCGGTGTGGCGGCTCTATGCGCGGGCCATCGAACGCTGCGGGCCGACGGCCACCCTGCTGGAGTGGGATGACAACATCCCCAGCTTCGAGGAGGTCCATGCAGAGGCGCTGAAGGCGAATAAGTTTCTGAAGGCGGCAGCGGCCGCCGCGCCCGAGAGTGCCACTGCCGCCGTCGAAGCCGCGGTCGCCACCCTGCCGCAACCCAGGATGGCGGAGTCAGGAGCAGCGCGGTGAGCCAGCCTGCCGGCCAGCTTCTCGAGATCCAGCGCCGCATGGCGGCTGCGGTGATGCACCCGCTCACCCGTGGCGAAACCATGCCGCGTCGCCGCCGGGATGGGACGTCGAACCGCAGCGAAGCCGACTCCATCATCCGCCCCAACGACCGCCTGACTTCGTTCGAGCGGCTCGAAATCTACAACCGCCAGTACTGGTTCCGGCTTTATTCGTGCTTCGAAGAGGACTTCCCCGGGCTTCAGGCGATTCTGGGGCGTACCCGCTTCGATGCCCTGATGCGCGCCTACCTGACCGAGTGCCCCTCGGAGTCTTTCACGCTGCGCAATCTGGGATCGCGGCTGCAATCATGGCTCGAAAAGAATCCCGTATGGGTCGAGCCGCACAAGGCCCTGGCGCTCGACATGGTGCAACTGGAGTGGGCCCACATCGAGGCCTTCGATGGCGAAGAACGCCCGCGGCTGGATGGCCAGGGACTCGCCTCCATCAACGAGAATTCCGTCCTTCGCGTGCAGCCGTACCTGCGGCTTCTTTCCCTTTCCTATCCCGTCGACGATCTGCTGCTGCAGGTGCGAAACGAGAACGGCAGCAGCGCCTCCTCGACAAACAACGCCAGTTCCGCCCGCAAGCGCCATCACGTTCGGCGCACGGCGGCGCTCGCGCCCAGGGCAATCCACCTTGCCGTCCATCGCCACCAAAATTCGGTCTGGTACAAGCCGCTGACGGCGGAGGAATTCCGGCTCCTGTCCGGACTGCTGGCCGGCAGAGCACTCGGCCACGCCATCGAGCTTGGCCTGCATGAAAGTGCGTTGTCGGAGGAGGAACGGGCTGGCTTCCTGCAGGAGGCGTTTGCCTCCTGGTCGGCGCTGGGCTGGTTTACCATTTGACGGTTGACGAACCCCCTCATCCTGACCAGCGCAAGAAAGGGCACACGATGACCGCTACGCCGCCCGACGCCGCGAATGAAAGACCGTCTGGCCCGATTCCCTCTCTCTATCGCCATTTCCAGCACGGTTCCGCGGCGCTGGAGTCACCCTTTCTGCTCCTCGTCCGCGTCTACTGGGGATGGCAGTTCGCGCAAACTGGCTGGGGCAAGCTGCATCACCTGGCGCACGTGACGCAGTTTTTCTCGAGCCTCGGCATTCCGCTGCCGGGACTCACCGCGGCGTTCGTCTCCGGGCTCGAACTCGTCGGGGGCATCCTGCTGATCGCAGGCCTCGGGACCCGCCTCACCGGACTGCTGCTGGCGGTGGACATGATTGTCTCCTATCTCCTGACCGATCTCTCCGCGCTGGCCTCAATCATCAGCGATCCCGACAAGTTCTACAGCGACGCAGCCTACACGTTTCTGATCGCTTCGCTGATTGTCCTGATCTTCGGAGCCGGGCGATTCTCACTGGATTACCTGATCTGGCGGCGCTGCGACTGCTGAAGTCAGTCCAGACATAACCCGTTTCCCGATCCGTGCGTCTAATGGGTGGTTTAATAGACATCCAGGCGCCTTATGACGAACCGCATCCGTCTCCAACCCTTTCTCTGGACCGCCATTTGCGCGGTCCTGCTCCCTCTGATGGCCACGACCGCTCCGGCTCAGACGGACAAGAAGCCTGCCGGCGCCCCCGCCGCGCCCCCGCCCGCGGCCATGCCCGTTCATCTTTGGGTGACGGTCGTCGACAAGAAGGGCGACCCGGTAAAGGACCTCACCCCGGCCGATCTCACTTTCACCGATAACGGGCGCGTCCAGAAAATCGACTCTTTTGCCATCGCCCAGCCCACCCCCATCACATTCGGACTGCTCGGCCAGACGAACGCCGCGTTGCGCTCCGAGCTGGGGGACATGCGCCTGGCCACCGAGCACTATGTCGATCACACCCTGCCCGGCACCGACGACAAAGCCTTCGTTGTGCAGTTCGGCAGCGAGGTCGATCTGCTGGAGGATCCGACCGCTAACAGCAGCAAGCTCCACGATGCCATCGACCACCTGGGCTCCACGAACTTCAGCAACGGCAGCGGTGACGATCAGAACAAAAATATGACCGCCAGCCGCGATAACAATCTGTACGACGCTATCTATCTGGCCTCGCTCGAGGTGCTGCAGAAGGCGCCCGGTCATCACGTGATTGTCGTCGTCACCGACGGCGTCGATCGCGGCAGCAAGGAGTCGCAGGCGGAAGCCGAAGAAGCCGCGCAGAATGCCCACGCCCAGGTCTTCGCCATCTACTACAAGAGCGAAGAACAACAGACGAATCCCAATCGCGGCATGAATCGCCGCGGAGGCATGGGCGGAGGTGGCTATCCCGGCGGTGGCGGCGGCTATCCGGGTGGGTATCCAGGGGGTGGAGGCGGGTATCCAGGCGGCGGCGGCGGCGGACGGAACGGGGGTGGTGGCCAGGCTCCGTCATCGGAACCCCACGTGGACGGCATGAAGAACCTCGAACACATTTGCAACGCTACCGGCGGCTATATGATCGAAGGCCGGCGTGACCACGCCGACGAGGCCTTCGCCAAAATCGCCGCACTGCTGAAGTACCAGTACACCCTGACGTACACGCCCGACACCACCGATACCGTATCCCACCACCTGAGCCTGACATCGAAGAAGAACGACATATGGGCGATCGCGCAGCAGGACTACACAACAAATGTTCAGTTGACCGGCGGATCCTCCGGCGGCAGATGACGCCGCCTGCGCTGGCCGCGGATTCGGGTCCTCTGCTATGCTGAGCCAGCAATGCGACGCGCGTGGGCAGCCATCCTGCTTGTACTCTTCAGCTATCCGCTGATCGCGCCCGCTTTTGCGTCTGGCCCCGATGACTCCCAGCTGCCCGCCTGCTGCCGCCGCAACGGCAAGCACCACTGCGCCATGCAGATGGCGGAGATGATGCTGGGCCAGCTCTCTTCGAGCCTTGTCACCGTCTCAGAAAAGTGTCCGTATGCGCCGTTCACCCGGTGCCCCCTGATGTTGCCGCATTCATTTACTCCCTCCGCTCGCAGCACGGTCGCGGGTCCCGGCCAGGGGCCGGCCCTGATCGTTCGCGCGGCGGAGGCCGGCTACCGCATCTCCGCGGACCGCGCCCGGCACAAGCGCGGACCTCCCCGGCTCCTCGCCCTGTAACGCAGCAACTCCGGCAGCGGCCGCTCGCAGTTTGTGTGCGCCCGTTTGTCTCCATCGCCGTTACAATTGCGACCCTTTCCTCAGGAGCCACAATGACGCGTAAGTTATGGCTGTTCCTCGTCTGCCTGCTGGCAGCGCCGCTGCTCTCTGCCGCCGTCCTCGGCCGCGTGCAGGGCATCGTGCACGATCCCAGTCACCGCCCCATCGAAGGAGCGAAGATCGCGCTCCGCGCCGCGCATTCTGCCCTCGTCTTCAACGCCACCAGCGATCCGAATGGCGCCTTCTCCATCCCCGCCGTGCCGCCCGGCGTCTACGTTGTCACCATATCCAGTAATGGTTTCGCGACGACCACTCAAACC